>JBJTOW010000247.1:0-7308 GCA_046074805.1 Planctomycetota bacterium
GGTATGGCCGACGTAGATGCCGCCCCAGTCGCCCGGTTGCGGCACACGCTCGCCCGTGCCCGCCGAATTGTCGTTGTTCGTGTCGAACGTCCCGCCCGCTCCGAAGCGATCGTCCAGCTTGGACGTGAAGATCACCGGCTGACCGTCCAAACCTTCGGCGATTAGCTGTCCGCCGATGCTTACCTCGATGCGCGAACCTTCCAGCTTCACGACCGTGCCTGGATCGATCGCCAGCCGGGCATCGAGTCGCGGGCGGTTGCGGGAGATGACTCCTAGATCGAGCGCGCCGCCAACGGTTCGGCCGCTATCGAAGAACGATAGATCCGAAGCGTTGATCGCAACGGCCAACTGGAACGAAGCACCGCCATCGTTGCTACGATAGATCCGCCGCGCGACATAACCAGCCGGAGCGGCCGGTAGATTGTTCAATCGCACGCCGCCTGTCGCGGCCAAGGTGGCGGAACCAGTGGGCTGGGACGCGGGAGCCTCGTAGCCGTTGGCGTCTACCAGCGTGAAACGATACGAGTAGGTGCCGGCCGGCAACGTGCCCGCGGTGATCGGGGTCAATGTGATCAGATTGACCGGCAACACCGTCATGTCTTGCAATGGCCCGCCGGGCGTGCCACGAATCGTCAGGTTTTCCGGAATGTAGTGGACGATGTCGGTATCGTCGAACCGCCCCTGCGTCGACAGCACCTTGGTCGCCGAGCCATTGGGCGTGGAGATGCGGACGAACAGACCGTTAATCGAGTTGTTCGACAGGCGGTTGCCGCGAATCTCCGGGCCCACTCGGCCGTACTCGGGCGTGAATGCCCCGGACAACTGGAATTCGGGCGTATTGAACTGCGTCTCACGGAAGCTATCCGGATCGGCGGAGAACGCCGAGTCGGCGCTTTCCGAAACGCGGTTGAATGTCAGCGTCGGCCGCGATTCGATCATCTGGATCGGCTGCACCACCGCGCCGACCGAGTCGATGTTGACGACACCGCCGCCAAAGCGGAAGTCGGCGTTGTTGACGTAGTTCAGGAAAACCGCTCGGCTTTCGTAGTCCTCTTGGCCTTTCGCCTTGTCGAGGTCGTTTTGGAAGACAATGCCGCCCCAGTCCCCCTTGGCTCCAAACGTCGTTGGCGTGAACGTGTCTCGGCCGAAATTCTCGTCCAACCACGACGTGAACACGACATTCCGCTCGGGCGTTCCCAACACTTGCAACGCCGTCCCGCTGCGATCCACACCCAGCGTCGAGCTGCCGACGGCGATCCGCGCCGCTCGCAACTTGAAAATCGCGCCGGCGTCCACCATCACGGTCACGCCCTTGGGCACTTCCATCGTCGTGCCGTCGGTGAGCAACTGATTGGGCAAGCTGCCAAAACCGATTTCATACGCGAAGTTGTCGCGCGGCGTCGCAAAGTTGTTGTCTGAACCACCGTTGCCCACGATGCGCACAACGTCGCCCGGCAGCGTCGCTCCAAACGCATTGGGAACTGTCGGCGACGAGATGTTGTTGAACGGACGGGCCAGCGAGCCATCGGCGTTTGGACCGGCCGTCTTGTTCACGAAAATCGTCTTGCCCAAAGCGCGCAGACCAACGATCCCCGAACTCAAAGCCACCGTGCGGTCGCCCGTCAAAGTCACCATCCGCGAACCGGCAGGAGCCGTCGCGAACGCGCGATTGAATCCGCTGGCGCTATTGATCGCATCCTTCAGCTTGCGGGCGATTTCATCGGCTGGGTCCGAAGCGAGAAGGTTCACCGCGACGTTACCCGCGCCGACCCCACCCACCGTATTGAATTCGAAGCGTCGCACCACGCCTTGGAAATCGGTGATCGTGACAATCTGGCCGTCCGTGAACGACGCGCCATTGCCCAAGACTTCCAGCACGCGGTTCAAATCTCGCGTTTGGAACCAGAAGTTGTACAGTCCGCCCGCTTGACCATCGCCGTCGCCATCCAGCGGCGTTCCCGGCAACCCCTCATTCCGCCGATCCAGATCGCGGATCGCGTCCGCGGCGTCAGCCTGGGGACGGAAGTTCACCTGCAACCGATACACGCCTTGCGTGCGGCCGCCAAAACCGGTGTCCTCGACCGTCGGATCGTAAACATCATTGCCGGAAGCCGACACGCCTAGGTAATAAGTGCCCGCTTCCAACGCCACCTTCAGGAACGAGTCTTTGCTGTAGTAATCGTCGTTGCGAGCGACGACTTCCCGACGCACATCCGCCCCTCCCGCGAGGCTTAACGGCGAGTAATTGATCGAGAACGGCGTGATCGCCGCCCCGCTGTCTCCCGAAATCACTTCGGCCCGCACCAAAGCCGCCGCGTCCGAGTTCGCCGCGATCGCGTTCACCACGTCCAGAGGCGTCGATTCGCTACCCAGGGTCGTGTTCAGGTCGACGTTGATCGTCGAACCGACAACCACCACGAGCGGCGCTGCGCCCGCGCCGCGATCCGTCTTCGAGAACGAAACCTTCAGCTCGTTGCCAAAGCCACCAACGTTGACCGCCGTGAATCGCACCTTGGCCAATCCGCCCGAGTTGAAGTCGGTCTCCGCGACCGACGCCGTCGCCGGAGTTTCCCGGTAGAGACGCAGTGTCGAATCGAGCAAACTGGAATCTTTTTGCCGTTCGGCGAAAGTCTCCGCCGTGAAAACCCCGGTCTTGCCGGGACTTAAATCGACCGTGAATCGATACAGGTCAACGTCATTGCTGTCCGGCCGATGCAACAACTGTCCGTGAAGGACGTCATTGTCGTTCGGGAAGATCGATTCGTTGGCTCCCGGCAGTTCCGGCGAGCTCCCCAGGCCAAGCATGTAGCCAATGCTTTGCATCGCGCTGCGGAAGTAGGAATCGCCGAACGTGTCGGTCCAGGCGTTGTTTGTGTCGAGCACCATCAAGCTATTGGCGTAGTTCGGGTCGACCCGCACCACGCCACTGGATACTTGACGCACGTCCGGCGCGTTGGTGTTGAGCGCCCGGAGGTCGCCCGTGGCCATCGTCAGACCTTCGGTCGCGGTCTCCAGAAACTGGACGCCCAGATATCGCGTCCAGAGTTCCAACGCCTCGCGGACCCGCTGCTTCTGAGCTTCGGTGATCACATTGGCCAGCGTGTTCCCCGTGGGGTCGCGGCCATAATCGGAGCGAAAGTTGTACCTGACCGTTCGAACGCCGGTTAGCGTGTCCACACCGAACGCGTAATTGATGTGCTGCTCGTAGCCCGTGCCCGCTTCCGCTGGCAATTCGCGATGCCCCGGCTCATCCTTGTCGCCCGGGAACTGGTAGGCGAACGGCTGTGGATCGATTGCCGAATTCACCACTTGGTTCTGGTTCTCCGCCAGATCCAATTTGCCCAAATCGCTCGCCGTCACGAAGCTCGAGCCCAATCCGGTCAACGCCAGACGGATCGGTCCGGCCGCTCCAAACCCGATCGCCGTGTTCGGGTCGCCCACGGTCACCGTGGCCAGCAGCAACGCGTTGGCAGCCGGATCGGTCGCCAGCGACGCCATCAACTGCAACGCCGTCGTCGGCGACGCGCCATTGCCGTTGAGCGTCACAAAAACTTGCTGTCCGATCACGGTCACAACGGGGCCGCTTCCGAAACCCAGGTCCGCCCGCGTGTAGGTGAGCGAGACGGACTGAGCGAAGTCTTGTCGGGCCTGGAACAGCACTTTGACGGTTTCACCCGTGCCAAAGTCATGCTCGACGTTCGCCGTCGGCGTCGATTCAGCGGGCGGCGGCGGCGCCACCTCGTTCGTGCCGACTCGCAACCGGAACGTCCCATGGCCAACCGCAAGTCCGGTCGACGGATCGATCAGCTGATCCAGGTTGGCCCCGAAGGTCAGAACAGCTCGATCCCGGGCCGGATCGTAACTGACCGACGTCGGCGAAAAGGCCACGTCGTCCGTGTTCCGCGCCGTATCACGGGTGTAAATCAGTCGATAGAACGTGGGATTCACCACCGACGGATTCGGCGCTAGGTCACCAGTCGTCACCGCCGTAGGCCACAGATCGTCGTTGTTGAAAAACACTTCGATCTGATTCAGCGACTGCGACACGGTTCCGTTGGAATTGGAAACGGTCGGCTGCGGCACGACCGAGATCACCTGCGCGCCGAGACTCAGCTTGAAGTCGACGATTTGCCGATCCGCGCCAGCCACTGCGGGCACGAATACTTGACCGGCCGAATTCCGCAAAGCGACGATGTTCTTCGAAGGGTTGTCGACCCCGAACACCTCGACACGGTACAGGTCATCGGGCAACGTTTCCGCGAACCGCACCACCACCACGTTCTCGTTCGGCGTCGCGTCCGCGCCCGCGAACCCGCCAAACCCAGTTAAGCTCGACGGCGCGACCATCTGGTCGTCGGCCGTGCCGAGCAGTTTGTCGTTGCCCGCCCGCGTAATCTGAATGCCGCGAACGTTCTCCGCCGCGAACACCTGCCCCTCGTCGAACGCCAGCCGCAGTTCGCGGGGCGATGTCGACAGCACGGCGATGGAGCCGACGTCCTCCAAGTCGTAGCGGTTGTCCGAGAGGCTCGCCAACGGCAGCAATTCGCCCCCGTTTGGCTGAATACCGGCCAACTGCGGACCAATCGCCATCAAAGCGTGCAGCTCCAACGCCTCCGGCGACCGCAGCGGCTGCTTCAGGAGCTTTCTGAGACTCGGCTTACGACGACCGGACTGCGAATTTCGGCGAACCGCGGGAATCGAACGCGAGTTTCGCGAGGTCATGCACCCACCCTCAAAATCAAGATATCCACCGCCTGAAGCCGGTCCCTAGCCCCTGCGTTCAAGCCCCGTTTACCGCTGTTCCCAGGGGTCGCCCCCGAGCTGCCGAATCGACTTTAACTTCACGTGCCACAAGGCATTTATGACGATCGTGGGCGATTATAGTTCCGCCCCTACCCATTGCAAGAAAATGGTCGATCCGGTGAAAGCTTACCCGCATTTCCCGGACAGGCCGTTTCCCTCGATCAACCTCGGTCGGCTTTTTTCCAAACACTCTCCGGTTATGATCGGCACTCCGCGACCAGACGACATAACCCGGTACGATCAAAACTCGGTAAGGCCACGTCTTTCCCAGGCATTCCGCCCCCACGGCCCGTTTAACCGCCACAACCGCCCTCCCCCCATGAGCTATGGCTCCTACCGCCCCCGCCCGGCTCCGCTTTGAGCCACCCGTCTGCCTCATGGAAACTCCCGGAGCGCTCGGCACAAAAATCCAGGCTATCGCTCCACTTTTAGAGAACGCTCGTCGCCTCGCCATGGCGGTCGATGCGCCCCATTCCCCCACAACAACGCATTCGAATTCCACTACACCCGCCAACTGGGACTGGCTGGACCGTCCCCGACGGCTGCTCGACGGCTACAACCGCCACCGCGCGACCAGCGACCTGTTCGCGATCCTCAAAGCGGCCCACCGGTTACGCGACACCATCGATCGGGTGGTGGTCGTGGGAGCCTCGGCCGATTTGGCCGCCGCCCAAGCCCTCATGGGCGCCTGCTCAGACCCTTATTTCAACGACCTTGACCGAGGCGGGCGCGGCAGCCGTGCCCGCCTACACTTCGTCGGCGACGACCTCGACAGCGACAGCCTCCAGGCCCTCCTCCGTCTCTTAGGGGAAGGCCGTTCCGCTACCACCCTCGATCAATGCTGGGCGCTCGTCGCCGTCCTACCCTCCCAACCGAACCTCGCCATCGCCCTCGCCACCCGTCATCTGCTGGCGGCGCTCGAGCGGTCAGTCGGCGGCGACGCAAAAAAGGTGGGCGAACGGTTCCTGCCGATCGGCGGCACGCGGTCCCCTGCCGGATCAGCCGACTGGGAACACGGACTCGCCGGCGGCGCCGCCGCCTGGGCGACTCAACTAGGGTGCGTCGACGCTTTCCGCCCCGAACCATCGGATCCGACCGGCCCGCTCACGGCGCTCGCCGCCCCCGGCCTCCTCCCCGCCGCTCTCCTGGGAATCGACGTCGTACGGTTGTTGACCGGTGCCGTCGCGTTCACCGACCAGTTCGTCACGGCGCCGATCGGAGCCAACCCGGCGCTCGACTTCGCCGCCGCCGCTGTGCTGCTCGCCGACCCTGCCGATGGCGCCGCCGACCCGTCCGCGGCATCCAACCGCCGCCCGTTAAAGCTGTGGGCACGCGCCCTGCGTGAGCCAGCCCATTGGTGGGCGACTCTGTTCGCCAATTCTCACAGATGCGGCTTCGTCACCCACATGGTCACCGAGGAATGGCGCAGCGACCCACTGGCGGCGGTAACAGGCGACTTTCCAGACCGCCCTCCTGTATCACTCACCAATCGCGTCTTCCCCGAATTGATGCTCGGCCCCATCGCCCTCACTCTCGATTCTGACCGACAGTCCGGCCGCCCGAGTGCGATGATGCGTTTCCCGAGGATCGACGAGTGGTCTTTGGGGCAGTTTTTCCAGATGATGATGATTGAGACGACGGTCGAACATCATCTGCTCGATTCGCTTCGCCCCTGCGACCACCCGACGAAAAATCTGACAAACTGACTTTCCCCTAAAAAATCCGCTTCGTTCCCGAGGAACTGCACCATGCCCACCCTGACTTGGCTTGGACACGCCTGCTGGTTGCTCCGCACAGACCGCCACTCCATCCTGCTCGACCCGTTCCTGACCGGGAACCCAGCGGCGTCCATCGACGCCGATAAGGTGCCCGCCGACTTCATCCTGGTTTCGCACGGCCACGGCGACCACGTTGGCGATACCGCCTCTATCGCTCACCGCACCGGCGCCACCGTCATCGCGATGTACGAAATCACTCAGTGGCTGGAGAAACACCACCACGTGAAAAACTCGATCGGCATGAACCTGGGCGGGGCGGTTGATCTGCCGTTCGGCCGCGTGAAAATGACGCTGGCTCACCACAGTTCGACCTTGCCCGACGGCTCGCCCGGCGGCAACCCCTGCGGATTCCTGCTCGAACTGGACGGCCGACGCGTCTATTTCGCGTGCGATACGGCCCTGTTCGGCGACATGCAATGGATCGGCCGCGGCGGCCTTGACGCCGCCATCCTTCCCATCGGCGATCTATTCACCATGGGCCCGGCGGACTCGCTGGAGGCAACAAAGCTGCTGCGTCCCCGCAAGGTGCTCCCATCGCACTACAACACATGGCCTCCGATCGCCCAAGATACCGCCGCCTGGGCCGACAGCGTCCGCCGCGAAACCGACGCCACCCCGCTAACGCCCCAACCGGGCGAAGCGATCGAGTTATAAGGATGGGGTAAGCAGATTTTGTCAGTTGTTAGTTGCCAGTTGCCAGTTGTCGGTTGTCGGTTGTCAGGCTGAC
>JBJTOW010000248.1:0-2652 GCA_046074805.1 Planctomycetota bacterium
GCCCAGTTTGGCGACGAATTTGGCCTGCCCGTGCCCGGAAACTTCGACCCGCCCATCACCTCCGCTCAGACCGCCGCCAACAATACCAATACGCAGCTAAACTTGGACGTCAATAACGACGGCATAGTTTCTTCGTTTGATGCTCTGCTAGTTATCAACCGACTCAATAATAGTTCCGTCGCTCCCTCCAACTCGCCGTTTATCCACGCTCCATTCTATGACGTCAACGGCGACGGCGATTGCTCAGCTTTGGATGCCCTCTTGGTGATCAACGCGTTGAACAGGACATCGAGCGAAAGTGTGGTTTCCGGCGAAAGCGAGGCGGTCCCGGCCGACACCGTCTTCGCAGAACTTGGGAATGAAGCGGATGCCGACGACACGTTGATGGCCCTGCTCTCCGCGAATGAAAACGACGGTCGAAAAAAGCTCGGTGTGAAGTAGCCGATTAAAGCCCACTGGGATCATGGATCATTTGTAGCGTCGACAAGCGGCAAGCGGCATACATGAAGCAGTCGGCGACCTTGTTTCGCGGGGCGACTAACGCGAATCCGACTCATGGCGGATGATCCAGTGGCAAGCGTCATCGTCGATCGGATCGCGCCAAACTTCGGGACCAAACGCGCTGGCGCCGAGGGTTCCGGTCGCGGCCCAAACAGCGACACGAAAACGGCAGATTTCCGCGATTTCCTCACGGCTGGAAATCAGTGTTGGTTCGCAGAAGAACGCCGTTTCTGCCAATGTGAAATCTTCCCATCCATGGGTGTCGCGACCGCCTGCCATAATCCCATCATCGAGAAAATCGGGCATTGCGATTTAGGCCAAATTGCGGGTCTAAGTCGATCCGAAGGGACGGCGATAAAGCGGCGCCCAAGGGCGCCGCACTCCAAAAACTACGCCGCCGGCTTGATCTCGCAAAAGACGGGCGGTAACTCAGCGGGAACAACGCGAGTCTCCGACAACCCGCTACAATCCGGGACAAATTGTCATGGGGGGGGGCGATCATGCGTGCAATGACTTGGGGACGACGCCGTGCAATTGCGAACGAGCGAGCTGGCCGGAGTCGACAGCAGGTGGAGATGGCCCGCCGAACTGCCGGGATATTCCGACAACTTCGGGGCCTGACGCGGCTTATGAGCAACCTCGGAGCGGCACTGCTTCTGATCACAGCCGTCGGCGGCGCGCGGCCGACAGCGACAAGTGGCGGCGAACCAACAAGCTCGACTCTGCTGACTCGGATCGGCTTTGGATCTTGCGCCAAGCAAGACAAGCCGCAGCCAATCTGGGACGCCGTGGTGGTTGGCAAGCCGCAGTTGTTTCTGATGCTTGGCGACAACATCTATGGCGACACCGAGGACATGGAGTTGCTGAGGCGAAAATACGATTTGCTCGGAGCTCAGCCCGGATTTCAGGCTTTGCGTAAGGTCTGCCCGGTGCTTGCCACCTGGGACGACCATGACCTCGGCGCCAACGACGCTGGGGCGGATTATCCAAAGCGAGACGCGTCGCAGCAGATTTTTTTGGACTTCTTCGGCGTCGCCAAGGACTCGCCGCGCCGCAAGCAAGCGGGCGTCTACCACTCCGAAATCCACGGTCCGCCAGGGCGACGCGTGCAGATTGTTTTGCTCGACGCCCGCTATTTTCGCAGCAAGCTAAAAACCGGGTTCCAGCCGAGCGAACCGGGCGAGGGTCGGCGCGGCAAGTATGCGCCGAACGACGACGCCAACGCGACGGTGCTCGGCGAACTTCAATGGAAGTGGCTTGAACAAACCTTGCGGGAACCCGCCGAATTGCGGCTGATCTGCTCGAGTTACCAAGCGATCCCCGACGAACATGGATCGGAAGCTTGGGGCAATTTTCCACTGGAACGGCGGCGACTGTTCGAACTGATTCGCGACACGAAGGCCGAAGGCGTCGTGCTGCTAAGCGGTGACCGGCACCTGGCCGAAGTCATGCGGCTGCCGCCCACCGCGTTCGGAATCGGTTACCCGCTGTATGAGATTACTTCCAGCAGTTTGAACGCGCCGAGCGGCAATCTGACGAAGGCGGGCGTGCGATTCGCCAACGAAATCAACTCGTACCGAGTCGGCCTGACCTTCTTTGATACGAACTACGGCTGGGTGGAAATCGACTGGCAACCCGACCCAATCGTCCGCGTCCAAGTTCGCGACGAACAGGGCGGAGTGGTCCTTCAGCAACGACTGAAGCTTAGCGAATTACGCAAGCACTGAATGCCAGGTATCCCATGGGCTGCTGAACGAACTTTCCGGCCCGAAATGCATTTGCTGTGGCCCTCTATGTTAATGAAGGCTTTCCCATTGCCAATGCCATCAAAAGACAGGCCATCGGGGATCGAGACGCCCTCAAGTACAAGGAGGATGGATCGCTGGACCTGTACACCGCTCTGCTTTACCGCATCCCGAAGATCATCATCGGCGAGAATCGAACCTTCCGAGGACACGGAAGAATACGTCCGGTTACGAGGAGTCACCGTTGAGATCGTTGACGACCCAGAGTGCGTGCGACTGATGAAAGAGTTCATCCGGTCCAAGCCAGAACTCTGGAATGAAGACATTGGGGAGTAGGTGACTGAATGAGCGCGAACGCTAAAGTCCAGTCCGGTCGCTACCGGCACTACAAGGGCAACGAATACAC
>JBJTOW010000249.1:0-3115 GCA_046074805.1 Planctomycetota bacterium
CGGATCACCGCGATGTCGTCGATGTGCCGAGCGACCTGCGGAAACAGGTCGGAGACTTCAATCCCCGATTGGCCGTGCCGGCGAAACGTTCGCTTGGAACCGAGCAACCGGGCATCCGTGCGGACGAATTGATACTTCGCCTCGCCAAACTCCGCCGGTCGGCGCTGCCCATCCAGCTTGTTCAACAGCGGCTTCGGATCGAACGTTTCCAGATGGCTCGGTCCGCCCGCCATGAACAAAAAGATGACGCTCTTGGCCGTCGCGGGCCGTGGAGCGGCCCGTGGCGCCAACGACGATGCTTCGGCCGCGGCCGCCGTCGCCAAGGTGCTGACAGCGGTTCGCGGGGAAAGCGACCGCGCGGCGAGGTTCGCCAGCGCCAGCGAACCAAAGCCGCAAAAGGCGTCGCGAAAAAACGCCCGCCGCGCTTCGCGCACCACGGCTGCGTGCGGCATGGCTGCGTGCGGCACGGCTGCGTGCGGCACTGGTTGGCGGCTCGATGATTGGCTCGATGGTTGGCTCGTCGGCTGTCGGATCGGCTGGCTAGTCATAGATTCGCGGGTGTTCGAGTGGCAAGTTCTTTGACGAATCAGTCGACGTACAGGAACGCGTTCAGGTTGAGCAGTGCGAGGGCGAATTCGCGGGGCGATCGCTCCCGCAAAAACGATTCGCTCAAGGATCGCTCAGCGACTGTCGGGACGCGGCCGGCCACGAGCCGGAACCCATACTCGGCTTGGTCCCCAAAGCGGGTTCCCGCCTCGTGTTCGATCCGCCGGGCGAGGTGCAATGCCATCTCGTTGGCGAAGTCGCAGTTGAGCAGTTCGAGGGCCTGCGGAGCGTGGGTGCTGGAGGCGCGCCGCGAGCAGCTCGTCGCCAAATCGGGCTGGTCAAACAATTCCAGCCCCGGCAATCGCAGGTTGCGTTTCGCGATCAAATAGACCGAGCGGCGGTGGTGGTCCGCGATGTTCGCCGCGACCTCCCATTGCGAGGGCTTGTAGAGCAAACTCACCAAGTCGGATTCCACCGGTGTCATGATGCTCGGACCGCCCAAACGCGAATCGAGCCGGCCTGCGACCGCCAGCACCCCATCCCGCAATTGCTCGGCGTCCAACCGTCGCCGTGGATAGCGGGCCAGCCAGCGGTTTTCCGGGTCGGCTGCGGCTGCGACGGCGGCTTGAGCTTGGCCTTGGTGTATGTTGGAACGGGTGTCAGGCGCGGCCACTCGCGAAGACTGCCGGTAAGCGGCGCTAGTGACGAGCAGCCGTTGCAACGGCTTGATGCGCCATTCGCCGCCGCGTAACCGTTGGGCCAAGTAGTCGAGCAATTCGGGATGCGTCGGGCCCGCGCCGTTGAGACCGAAATCGTTCGCGGTGGCGACGATGCCGACGCCGAACCGTGCTTGCCACAGACGGTTCGCCGCAACGCGGCTCGTCAGCGGGTTGTCGTGAGCGAGCAGCCAATCGGCGAGCCGTGATTTGGGACGCGGTTGGCGGGCGTCGATCGCGTGCCGCGTGGCCGCTTCCAGCACGCCGAGCGGCCGCGGGGCGACCGTCGCGAGCGGTAGATCCGTTTGCCCGCGTTTCAGCACGGCTACCGCCGCCGGTTCGTCCGCTTTGATCCGGACGCTCGAAAGACATGGCAGCGGCGGCGGAAGCGTTTTGTCGAGTCGCTGTAATTCGGCCACCAGCCGTTCACGTTCCTGTCCATCCGCGTTTTGCATCGCCTCGCGGATCCGCTTGATCTCCGCCTTAATGCGATTGGTTTCGTCGTTCCAGCGGCTCGTTTCCTCGGCGGATGCCAGTGACACGTCGTGTTCGTGGGTCGAAGCCAGATACGCTTGTAACCGGTAGTAGTCCTCTTGATGGATCGGGTCGAACTTGTGGTCATGGCACCGCGCGCATCCGACCGTCAAACCAAGAAACACGCTTCCGACCGCGTCGGTCATTTCCGTCAGCACTTCGTTTCGGCTGAACGCGACATCGCTGTTGCCCGCATTGCGTCGCACAGGTCCGAGACGGTGAAAGCCGACGGCGATCAAAGCGGCCGATTGCTTTCGCGAGTCGAGGGCCGAGTCGTTGCCCGAATCGCGGTTCTGATCCGCGCTCAACTCGTCGCCCGCGATCTGTTCGCGAGTAAACAGGTCGAACGGCTTGTCGGCGTTCAGGCTATCGATCACGTAGTCGCGATAACGCCATGCGCCGGGGCGATGCTGGTCGTACTCGAAACCTTCCGTCTCGGCATAGCGGACGACATCCAGCCAGTGCTGGGCTTGTCGCTCGCCGTAACGCGGATGGGCTAAGCAGCGATCCACGAGCCGCTCGTAGCAGTCGGGCCGGTCATCGGCGGAAAACTCCGCGACCTCATCAGGGGAAGGCGGCAAGCCAAGCAGATCGAACGCTAGCCGTCGGATCAAGGTGCCTCGGTCCGCGAGCGGGGCCAGAACAAGGCCCGCCGCGATTTGCTTTTCCAATAGGAAGAGATCGACCGGTGTCCGTGCCCAATCGGCTCGCCCCACCGCCGACGCCGTGATCGCGGGTACCCGTGGCGTCCCAACCGGCTGCAGCGACCAGTGGGTTTTTAGGAACGGATCATATTCCGAAGGCGTTGTTTTGGCATTGCTTTGAGCCAACACCTGCCCCGCCGTCCAACACAAAAGCATCACCGCCGCGAGCCGCACTGCCGCAAAACGCACTCGCGCAAAACGCACTCGCGCGACCCACACTGTCGCGGGCCGCATTTCCTGGAAGCGAGCGATGGCTCGATAGCGGGCGCTGGAGTGTGAGCGGTTGGATGGCGGAGTTGCTGGCAACACGGCGGAGTCCTCGTGTCGGCGTCTTGTGCGACTACGGCAGGGCGGAGCGGGCGGGTGAGCGTCGCCGATTACGCGGCGGCGAATTCCGGCGAATGGAACACAGCGGCGGCGGCGGCGATCGTCTGTTCAATATCTTCATCGGAATGAGCGGCCGACACAAACAGCGCTTCGTACTGGCTGCACGGCATGTAAACGCCGCGGTCGATCAGTCCCCAGAAATAGCGGGCGTAACGCGCCGTGTCGCACTGGCTGGCGGTCGGCCAATCGACTACGGGGCCGGGCGCGAAGAACAGCGTCATCATGCTG
>JBJTOW010000250.1:0-5263 GCA_046074805.1 Planctomycetota bacterium
TCCAGCGGTGCAAGGCCAAACGTACTATCTGCGGGTCATCGGCCGCAGCGGCGTCGGTGTTAACCCGACGGCGCTCACGGGCACGATCAATGCCTTCAGCTTGAACGTCATCAATACAGCCGTGGGTGTGCCGTTCGACATCGAGCTTCAGGACAACCCGGTCGACGGCACGACGAATCTGCCGGGCACGAATCTCAACAGCGACACGGGCCGCACCCAGTTCGACAATCACACCTACGACAACACGCCGACCTTCATCTTCCGGTTCGATGACGCGTTTCTGCTCAACGATCTGCCGGGCAATGACACCTCGGTGTTGCCACCGGATGAAGTGATCTCGATTCCGTTCCTGCCTGGCGTTGGGGTGAATGGCACGCAACCGACGGGTGCTGGTTACGCGATCGCGATCTTCGACGAAGGTTCCACGGCCCCGGCCGCAGGCAATGCGGGTTCGACGACCGTGCGCCAGCCGCTCGGCTTCGCCACGCGATTGGAAAACGGCCTCTACACCTTCACAGTGCCGGCGGGAATGAACCTAACCGACGGTAGCCACTTCATCACCGCACGGGTCCTGATGCTCGACCCAGCGAATCCGGGCCAGAACGGCTACGGAGCCCGCAGTGCGTCGCTGGAAATCGTTGTCGATCGCGTCGCTCCGCCCGTGTTCTTCGGCTACACCGGCCTCGCGGACATGACTCACGGTCTGGAGGCGGCGAGCGATTCGGGAGTGAACGGCTACCCGGCGACGAACGTCGATCGCGTGACGAACGACACGACGCCGACGTTCTACGGGACGGCCGAGGCGAACGCGGTTGTGCGGCTGTACGTCGAAACCAACGGAGTGCCCGGTTTGCAGTCGCGTGAATCGGGTGCGGCGAGCCCCGACCTGTTCATTGGCCTGACCGCCGCTGTGCCGCTCGATGGCAGCAACCAATTCCCCGCCGGTAATTGGCGGATCGTTTCGCAACTCGACTTGAACAACCCGAACCTCGGGTTCGCTCAGGACGGCTTGCGAGTGATCTACGCGACGGCCGAGGATCTGGCGGGCAACGTGACGCCAGATGGCAACGCGGACCTGCTGAACATCTTCCTCGACACCCGCGGACCGCAGGTGGCGAGTGTGAGCGTGAACAGCCGCAACAACCCGAATTACAACATCTGGGATCACAAGGGACGACCGAACGGCGGCAACGACGGTTTCCTGATTCCGACGCCGCTCGTCAACTCGCTGGTGATCAGCGTCCAGGATCTGCCGGCCCGCAGCAGCGTCGATCCGAACTTCCTCTATGCGGCGTTGTTCACGCCCGTGTCGATCGACCCGGGCCATTACACGCTGCGGGGTGATCACAACGGTATCATCCCGATCCAGTCGATCACGTTCACGGCGGACGCGCCAGCCAATGGTGTGATCGCGACCGGATTCGTCACCGTGACCTTCTTCGAACCGCTGCCGGACGACCGCTTCACGTTCACGATTTCGGACCAGGTGACGGATATCGCCGGCAACCGACTGGATGGCGAAGCGAACACCAAGGAACCGCATGATTCGCAGACGACGCTGCCGTCGGGCGACGGCGTGCCGAGCGGTTCGTTCATCGCCCGGTTCACGGTCGACACGCGGCCGGAAATCGGCTCGTACGGCGCCGAGGCGGCGTGGGTCGATACCAATGGCAACTTCAGCTTCGATCCGGAGAACGCGGACTTCGTCAACCGGGACATCCAGTACAAGATGGAGTTCCTGGACGCGAACAACGTCGCAATCGACAAGATCTACACCAGCGACAATGTGTTCGCCGGCAAGTTCACGGCGTTAGCGACCAGCACCAGCGATCGCTTTGACAAGCTGGCGGCGTATGGCCGGCAGAACGGCGGGTTCCGCTGGCTGGTCGATACCGACAACAACGGCGTGGCCGATGTGCGGGTCTTCGATCCGGCGAACATCAACGGCTTGCCGGTTGCGGGCAATTTCGACGGCAACCTCGCCAACGGCGATGAGGTCGGCGTGTTCGATGGCGCTGCGTGGTGGCTCGACACGAACCACGATTTCCGGGTCGACACTCGGATCGCGAGCCCGATCGTCGGGTTCCCGATTGTCGGCGATTTCGATGGCGACGGTCGCGACGATCTAGCGACATGGCAGGCCGATCAGTTCCGGTTCGACCTCGCCGCGAACGGCTTTGGCCAACAGGACGCGACGATCAACTTCGGCTTCATCGGCACCCGCGAACGGCCGGTCGCCGCCGACATGGACATGGACGGCGTCGACGATATCGGCTTGTGGAACCCGGACAACACGGGTCCGACCGCCGCTGCGACAACCGCCGAGTGGTACTTCTTGATCTCGGGCGTACGAGACGGGGGACGCAACCCGGTCGCCGGATCGGTCAGCTTGCTAGCGCACGCCTTCACGCCGGTGCCATTCGGCCGCGACTTGTACGCCGCCTACGGCGACGATGCCGCGTTGCCGCTGGTAGGCAACTTCAATCCGCCGCCGACCACTGTCGGTGGCACCGATGGATCGGGCAATCCCATCACGATGGACTTGGACGTCAACCGCGATGGATTCGTGACGCCGCTCGACGCATTGCTCGTTATCAACATGCTCAACGCGGGCGGCGGCGAAGCGACGCTGGCCAGCGCCCAATCGAAGGGGATGTATCCCGACGTTGACGGCAGCGGCAGTATCGCTCCGCTCGATGCACTGCTCATCATCAACCGCCTGAACAGCGGTGCGGGCGAGGGCGAGTCGGTATACGCATCGGCGGGCTTGTCGACGCCTGTGTCCGAGGCGACGACCTCGGAGGCTTCGACTTCAGAGGATTCGGCGGTCGGCTCCTCCGCATCGTTACTGGGAGTGGAATCGGTCGGTGGCATGGCTGGCGCGTCCGTCGCGACGCCAGCGGTTGCGGCTGCTGCCAGTTCCACGGCGACAATCGAGTCCGATGCGGTGGCTGCCGCGATCGCCCAGTTGGTGGACGACGCTGAGGACGCCGCGGGCATCGACGAGTCGCTGGTGGCTCGCGAGGACTCGGACAACGATGAGTATGCCGTCGACTCGTTGTTTGCTCGGTTCTAGGAGCGAGAAATGTCCTTGAAGAGCGGCGACCACGTCGCCGCTCTTCGAAGCAGCGTTGTGGTTCGTCCAAGCGATCGCTGTTTCGAATCTTCAATTCCAGCTACGACGGACTTCCCAGTCCGTCGCCGGCCGGAAGTTGAAAGCTGACGAAACGCTAGGCGGGTAGCCAACGGCGGAGCCAATGTTCGAAGATCACCAGCGACCACAGCCGATAAGCGTGGTTGAAGTGGCCTGCGGAATGCTCGTCCCACAACCGCTGGAGCGAGTCCCGGCGGAAATACGCGTGGCAACGAGCGTCGCTCGATAGCAGCGCGTCCTCGGCGAGTGGCCGCAGTTCGCCGCGAAACCAATGTTCCAACGGGACGCCAAAGCCCATTTTTGGCCGTGTCCAGATTTCTTGGGGAAGCAATGGGCCGAAGGCGTCGCGCAGCAACCGCTTGCCAACGCCGTGACGGAACTTCAAACCGATCGGCAACGCGGCGGCGAATTCGACCAACTCCGTTGCGAGAAACGGCTGACGGCATTCCAGCCCGTGCGCCATCGACGCCGTATCGACCTTCGCCATTAAATCGCACGGTAAGTAGGTCGTTAGATCGGCGAGCGACGCGGAGGTGACCGGATCCCGCCCCGTCGACCGCGACCAAGCCTCGTTCAAGAAATCGGCCGGATCCCGCTCAGGCAGTTGTTCCAAAAATTCGTCGCGGTAGAGTTCGGCCCGTCGTGACTCGTTGAATGTCGCGATCCACTCCAGATACCGACGCCGAGGCGACAAGGCGGCGGCGGCGGAGAAACGTTTCCATTTCCGCAACCAGGAGCGTTGGCTGCCGCCATCGGGCAGTCGTTGCCAAAACCCCGCGCTGGCCACCGATCGCGCGCCGGGCAGGCGATCGAGCAGTCCGCTGAACGCGACAGCTTTGTAACGTGGATAACCCGCGAAAAGTTCGTCGCCACCATCGCCGGTCAACGCAACGGTCACATGTTCGCGCGTCAGCCGAGATAGGTGCCACGTTGGAATCGCTGAGCTGTCCGCGAACGGCTCGTCGTAATGCGTCACCAAGCTTTCGACGATTCGGGCCGCGTCGGGCGTTACTTGGAATTCGCGATGCTCGGTTCCCAAATGCGTCGCCACGCGCCGCGCGAAGCGGGTTTCGTCGTAATCTGGGATTGGAAAGCCGATGGTGAACGTCCGCACGCGTTCGCCCGCCTCGCGCTGCATCAAAGCCGCAACCAACGAAGAGTCTATGCCACCCGAGAGAAAAGCTCCGAGCGGCACGTCGCTGCGGAGGCGCGTGCGAACGGCCGCTTCGAGCCGTTGGCGGAGCTCGGCGGCGGCCGCTTGCCGGTCCCACACGCGTTCAACCCGGAAGTTGGGCGTCCAATAGGGACGCGTCTCAAAGCGGCCATCCTGCCAAACCCCATAATGGCCGGGCGGCATTTTCGCGAATCCCCGGAAGATCGAACGCGGATGCGGCACGTACTGATAGGTCAAGTAAGCGTCCAAAGCACCCGGGTCGAGTTCGCGCGGGATGCCGGGCACTTCAAGCAGACTTTTCAGTTCACTGGCGAACAGCAGACGCGATGGCTCGCAACGATAGACGAGCGGTTTTTCGCCCAAACGATCACGCGCCAAGACAAGCCGTCGTTGCCGGGCATCCCAAATCGCGATAGCGAACATCCCATCGAGATGGCGAAAACAATCCGGCCCCTCGTCCTCGTAAAGATGGACGATAGTTTCGCTATCGCTTTGCGAGCGAAACGTATGGCCCGCCCCTTCCAAACGATGGCGGAGTGCGCCGTAGTTGTAGATCTCGCCATTGAAAACCAGCCACACGGTACCGTCTTCATTCGACAACGGTTGGGCACCCGTCGCCAAATCGATGATCGCCAACCGGCGAAACCCGAGCGCCACACCAGGGAGCGGATCGTAGGGCGGCCGCAACCGGTACTCGCTGGCGTAAACTCCTTGGTCGTCGGGACCGCGATGGCGAAGCGCCGCAGCCATCCGCTCGAGCACCGCTGGTTCGAGCGCGAGGCGTGGATCGTTCCAGACCGCGCCGGTGATGCCGCACATGAAGGTCGCTCGATGATTGCCGGGGAACGGAACTGACACGACGCGTCAGTCTAATCGGTGGCGGCCCCAAGTGGACGTCGGGCCGGGTTCGATATAATTCCGAGCGGCGGGGGGCG
>JBJTOW010000251.1:0-8495 GCA_046074805.1 Planctomycetota bacterium
TGAAGTTACCGATTCCCGCAATGTAGATCGTTTCGTTGGCGGCTGCGGCGAAGCGGTAGAAGTCGGCGTGTCGAGCCGGATTGATGGCGGCGTCCACACGGGTGTTGAACGACAGCACCGGCTGGTCATTGAGCGACACGAGCGCGAGGTTGTTGGCGAGCGGCGTGTCATAAATGTTCCTCAAGAACAAATAGAATGCGTTTCCGATGGACGGCTGTAACGCCAGTGGCAGACTGGAGTAGACATAGTCGTTTTGAATGTACACGAGTGTGGAGGAGAACAACACCGTTTCGATCGTCGAATTCGCGCGGTTGTCTAGCAGGTAACGATCGCTCGCAGCGAGGTTCACGCGGTAGACGCGCGTGGCATAAGCCGCCAAATCGCCTCCGGAAAACGACTCGCCGGCGGCCACTAATGGAGCAGCGGCCACGTCGAGCAAGCGGAACTTGTAGTCGCCTCCGCCATTGACGCCTTGCACCCGCAAGGTGTATGCCCCCGTTTGGGGAAGCGTAAATGGCCCGGCATCGTAGGACGCGGAGTGGTTGACGATGTGGACAGACGTTCCGCCCGGAGCGATTAGTGTCACAACGACGCCGTCGTAATCCACATCCAGCGCGTCAAAATAGAAGGGGCGCCCCGCAATCCCGGTCAGCGGGATGTCGATGGAATCACCGTCGGCGATCGAGCCCTCTATGACCGAGTTCCAGCCCGTCATCGATCCGCTTGCATCGCTAACGTCATCGATGCGGAACTGGTAAGCGTTGGCCTGTGGAACGTTGTTGCCGGTTTGAACGATGAACCAATACGGCCCCTCTCCGGGCAGCACGATGCCGCTGGGATTACTGTTCAATCCGCCACTGGCTAGCATTTGGCCGCTTTGGGTGTAGAAGCCCCAGTAGCCATCGGCGCTGTCCGCGCTCACCGCGACGACGTTCAGTCGCTGTCCCAAAACGCCGGTCGTCAACTGATAGACCTGCACATCGCGGCCGGCGGCCAGCGTGCCGCCAAACGCCACGCCGGGCAGGATCGTTGCGCTCGTGGAAAAACGGCTTAACTCAAACTGGAAAGCCGCGTTCGCCGCCCACGCCAAGAGTTCCAGACGGTAGGTACCCGAACGCGAAGGGAGAAGGAAGGGAGATTCGCCATTGGCGCCGCCAGACCAAAGCTGGTCTCCCAGCGGACCGCGGATGAGAACACTCACGTTTCCGCCATCACCGCGGTATGAGTAGCGTATGGTTTCCCCGGCGTCCACCGAGAAGGTGTACGTGGTCTTGTCGCCGGCCTGGGCTAGGTTACCCGAGACCAGCGAGTTGAAAGCCGGCAACGTCTGCTCAGACCGCGCCGCCGCTCGCAATTCGCCCGTGACCGTTACAGGCGAATTCGAATCTCCGGCCAGCGCCAACCAATACTCTCCTGTGACTGTCGGTGTAGCAGCGAAATCACTGCCGATGCAGACTCCTCCAATACCCTGAAACGCGGGGCTGTAAAGCGTCACCTGGCCGCCAAATGAGCAATCACCCACTCCATCGAAATACACGGGCTGTCCAGCCGTCAAATAGTAGCGGAACACAAGGCTCTTTCGGCCTGGATCGAGAGTTTCCGACAAGGAGTCGCCCAGATTCTTCGCGGGCTGATCAGCCAGCCTTAACAACCGGAAACTGAACGCGGGCGTGTCCCCGAGGCCGTTTGATTCCACGGAGATGGTGTGGATTCCCGTATTCATGACCGCGAAAGGCGGTAAATCCCAGCCATAGGGCTGGTTAACGATTGTCGTCCCTTGGGAATCTACGACCGTGATACGAACGCCTTCCCGACCACGATCAAGGTATAAGACATCCCCTTGGCTGGCATTGAATGTGTAGTTTCGAATCTCGCCCGGTTCGGCCAATGTCGCCGTAACGGTTTGCCCAAGTTCGATGGATGTGGTCAAAATGTCGGAAGTAACGAGCCGGAACGAGAACGGGACGGGGCTTGTGGCGGATAGGTTCTCCAACGCCAGCAGGTAGTCGCCGGTGTACGGCAATTCCCGTTGGGCGTCATTCGAGATGTAGTTGTGGAACAGTGCCTTTCCGTGGACGTCGAGCAAAAGCCAAAAGCCATAAGCGGGCTCGGTTGCGGTGTCGAAGAAGATCCGCTGTCCGGCCGTGGCCGAAAAGCGGTACAGACGAGTTGTGCGCTGAGTGTCGAGCGATTGCCCCTCGCCGATGAGCGTATCCAGGGGCGTAGCGGGAAGAACGGACAGTTTTTGGAGAGAGAAGTCGTATCCACCGGTTCTGTCGCTTTCGCCGTAGATTCTAAGAGAGTAGGTGCCGGACTGATCCAGGTCGAAAATAGTTCCGTCCGCACCGATGTTGGACGAATCCCACGCCCGGAACCCGCCTGGACCGGTAAGTTCCGCGCGGAGTCCGACGCCTAGGGGCGTTTGGTTATTAAACCCGCGGCTGTCGAAAAAGAGCAAATCGCCAGCGGTCACCTGGAATGTATAAAAGTCGAACTTGCCGGGCTCGGAAATCGCGCCAGCCACCGGCGTCCCGAGAGTCATATCGGTCGTGGTGTCCTGCGGGGTCACCAGCCGGAACTCATAGAAGTAAGGATCGGCTGTTATCGGCGTATAGTAATAGATTTCGCCACTGACGCGGACTACATATTCGCCTGTCGAAGGCAGTACGAAACGGCCCTGCTCGCCGTAATAATCAGTGTTGTTGAATAACATGTTGCCTGCCGGAGCATAGACCTGGTAGCTCACATTCCCATTCTGCGCGTATTTGAAGAGAGTGTCCAGAAACACGGTTTGTCCAGCTTGGCCGTCGAAACGGTAGATCGCGGTGGAAGTGGCCGGGGCGAGAGGACTTCCCTGATTCCATCGAAGAGCGACGCGGTTTTCGCCATAGCCTTCCTCGTACTGGACGCGAATCGGATAGTCGCCTGGGGCCAGCGGGTCGGTTGACCCGGTAATGCCGCAACACCCTCCGTTCCAATTCCCGGCGAATAGTTCCGTCGACTCGAACTGCCCATCCAGATCGCGATCGATCCACAATCGGCTTCCATCATCGCTGTCCAGAAACAGATAGGTATTGGGCGTGGAAACGCGTAATACACCATCCCATTGAACGGAGAAGTATTCCCAATTTGCATCGCTGCCGTTTGTCAAACCGACGTCGCCGCGGGTACCCCACGTGGGAGCATTGAATTCGATCTTGGCATCGGCCCGGGTGCCGGCGACCGTTCGTGTTTCCCGCCAGTCCAATTCGTTGACGCCACGCAGATTCACATCGAAATAGCTGCCGGTCAACGCTAGCAGCGCGCTGGCGGGAACGACCTGCGCGCCGCCGCCCGCCGCCGTATCTAGTCCAATTTTCGGCTGGTCGGCGACATTGAGCAGGCGGAACGACACCGAGGTGTCTTGTCGTGCCAGGAACCGCAGCGTGTAGGTTCCCGGCTCGACCACCTGATGCAGTAATCCACCAACATTTCCGCGGCAATCATAGTAGTAACACCCAAACATGCTGTAACGACTTTCCAGCAAATCGCCCGATGGCGATAGCAATTGAACGTTGTCGTACATCGGCGAATCGAGCGCGATGCCGTCGAGCATGAAACGTTGCCCAGCCGTTGCTTGGAAACTAAATACCAAGTCGCCGTCGTCGGCGAGCAACGGTTCCTCTATCAATTCGCCAAATGCCACTGGAATCTCGCTGGGCCGCTTGGTGAACTCCATCGTAAACGGGTTCGCTGCCACGTTTCCGGCCCGGTCGGCGATCGACGCCGCGTCCACGATCAGACGATAATCGTCCGGTGGCAGATCACTAACGAACCCAATCGCCAGAATGCGGCCGTTCGAACCGCTCAAATCAAGGTTGTTCACCCGCACATCGTCGGCCGTTCCAAAGGCTTTATCCGGTCCCTTGCCGATCACCTGGACTCGCGAAACGATCAACCGGGCCGGATCGAGATCCTCGTCGAATCGCACGGTGATGGCGGGAAGGTTGCGCCGCTTGGCGCCTTCGACGGGCGAAGTCAGAGTAACTGTCGGCGCGAATGTGTCTGGGACGAGTAGGAACGTCAGCGGCGCCGATAGGGTGCTGTTGCCGCCGATGTCCACAGCCCGGCCACGGACACTGGTGGATGTCGCGCCACCCGCGAGCGTTGGAGCGGCGAAACGGAAGGTGAATGGATACGACAAGTCGCGGCCCACCGAAACGCCGTCCACCAACCACTCGACGAATTCCACTTGCACGTCGTCGACCACCGACGCTGCGACGTCAACCGACGATCCTTCCTGGATTTGCCGACCGGCCGCGTCAGGATCGCGGTCGACGGCGGAGGAACTCAGCGTGACAGTCGGCGCGACGCCGGCCGTGTCGGCCCCGGCGAAATTCAACACCTGCAACCCTCGGTCGCTCGCCGAGACAAACGCGATGCCCGATCCGATGGCGACCCCCCGGGGCAAACCAGGGATAGCGAAACGCGTGAGATTGGCGCCCGTATTCGTGGGGTCCGAGACGTTGACAATGTCGGCATTGAACCCTTGGTTGCCATTGTTGCCGACCAAGACCGCCAAGCCCGAGCCGCCCACGGCGATCGCCCGTCCCATCAGGCCCGTGTTGTCCGGGTCGCTAATCCATTGCAGATCCATGTGGTCGATCACGGACACCGTGAAAAACCCGCCCGCGAACCCTTCGCCCGCAGTCACGTAAGCGATGCCGCCGCCAACGAACAGCTTGCCGACACTGCCGATCATGTCGAATTGATCGCCGAAAACCGGATCCCCGTTGTCCAGCTTGTACGAGTAAAGCCGTGGACGCGATTCGAGCAACACCAACAGATCGCCGTCGATGGCGATGTCCACGATGTCATATGCGTTGGTCTCGACGGTCCGCACCAGCGTGGCGCTGGCGATATCAATGACATAAAGCTTGCTATAACCAGTGGCGTACGCCAAGCCATCGCGGATTTCCACTCGCCGCACCCCGCTTTCCGGCAGCGTTAGCGTCGTGCGCAACTGTGGATCGGTCGGTTCCGCCAAATTGACGAAGAAAAGCTGGCTCGCGCCACCTGTTGCGACCGCCACGCGGAGTGCCGGATCGTAAGCCACGTCCCCAATGTCGTCAGGCAAATTGATCCGGCCAATGCTCGTCGGCGCAAGCAACTGGGTTGTGTCAACGACATCGAGTCCATACGAGCCGGTGGCCACCAGCGCGAGGGTGCGGGTCGGATCCGTGGGCGACTGGATGAGCACCGCCTCGCGGGCTTCGCCTAAGAGATCGACGCCGGCGATCACGCCGTTGGGTAAGCCGCGGCCGCCAGTCGGATCAAGTCCCAACTGCAATTCCCGCAGGTCGCTAAAGCCGTCGCCGTCGGTGTCGCCCAGGTCGACACGGGTTCCCACCACAAACTCGACGTCGTCCGGCAATCCATCGCTATCGGCATCGAACGCCCGCGATTCCCGCATGAGCACCGGCGCGCCACCCGTTCCTCCCGACGCCGCGCTGCGGAAATTGGCTTGCCCCAACCGCATGTGCCGCGGTTGGAAAAGCGTGACGGTAACGTCCAGCGAGGAGCCGAGGAAGGCGCCAACATTGCCATCGGCCGCGTAGCCGCGGACGACGCCACGGCTCGACTCGTAAACAAAGTACGTCGGCTCGGGCGCGGACGGTGTCGAGTTCGCAAGCGTCAGCGAGTCGGCTTGAGCGCGCACCGCCGTCAGGTCCGTTTGCACCTCCGCGTCGTAGTTTCTAACAGCTGTTCGGTAGCCGCGCAGCGTGTTTAACGCCGCCTTCAAGCGATCGATGTCGGTGGAAGTTGGATTGGCAAGCGCCAGAACATCGGTGACCTGCGCTGCTGCCTTACCAGCTTCCCAAACCAGCTTCAGCGAATTCGGCAGCGAGTTGCCTTTGGCGGCGTTGAGCCGATACATCGCGACGAATTCAGCAAGTTGCGCGGACGTGGGCGGAGCCCAACCGAAATGGCTGGCCAACCCGCGATACGCCGCTTCGAGCGCCGCGTTGGAATTGTCGAACTCGCCTTCGCTGGGCCCCTCGCCCGATCCGCCGTTGCCGCACAGGGTGAGCTTGGCGAGGTTTTCTCCCAAGTCGGAGGCCTCGTTGATCGCCTGACGCCAACTCTCGCCGTAACCAAGGTACGGGTTGATGGCGGACGCGGCCTTTTGCGTCGCCACATCGGCCCAGTCGCCGCCGACGTCGCTAACGATTTGAGCGGGTGTTTTTCCAGCTAGCTGGCCGCGGACGAGCGTTTCGAAACTGTCTTCTATTCCATCGGCGACCACATCCACTTTGCCCGCCACCGACTCGGCCAGCACAAATCCCAAATTGAAGCCGGCGATCGCGCCGCCGGGTCCCAGCGCCGCGCCCGCCGTGCCAGCGGCGAGCCCGGCCGCTAACGGCACCGCCAGCCGCGGAATTTCCTTCGCCAACGACACCAGATTGAAAATCGTGTCGATAAGCGGCTCACGGCATGGATCCTTTGGTTCCCGCGGCGGATTCTTGTTGTCGCCGCCCGGCGGCGTGACGCCGTGCCAACCTGGATGCGTGATGCCCGAGCCGGGGTCGGTCGTAACACTCAGCCCATCCGCCGACACAGTTGCCGTGCCTTCAATCACCAATCGTCCCGTCGTGTGGTCGAACGACAGGAAGTTGAGCTGTGTGCCGGGAGCCGCGTTGAAGACGTTCGGGAACGTCATCGGGGCAGGCACTGTGAAGTTGGCGATGCCTGGCGCTTGCACGGTGATGTCGAACGTGTGTTCGAGCACGCCAGGCGGGAGCATGTCCCGCACCAATTCCGGCGGCACCGTGCTGATTCCAATCTGGCCACCGGTGACCGTTTGACCGTTCGTCCCGACCATTCGCCCTGGCAGGATCTCGATTCGCAAAAGTTGCTGCTGCTCGGGCGTCAATTGCGGCGCCGATTCGGGATTCACGCCGATCATGGCGCCGCTTGCGGCATCGACGTTCTGCAAGAGGCTGGTCGCTAGCCGCGGCAGATAAGCACCGGGTTCCGTCTTGGCAGCGGCCCGAGCCGGGTCCGGCTCCATCGCCGCCATGACCGTATTCACCGCGCCCGGATCGATCCGCAGGTCGACCACCATCTCCGGGAAATACACGCCCTCGGGTTCATTCGTCGCCGTCAAGCCATCCAGCACCAGCTTCACGTTTCCGGTCGGCACCGCGTTGAACTGAAAGCGGCCATCGGCTCCGGTCACGACAACCTGGTCTTCCAAGCCGATGATGTACACGCGAGCGCCGGCGATCGGCAGTTTGTACACGTCGTCGGCGGTCATCAACACGCCGTCGGGGCCGGCCGCCACGTCGTCGGGCGTGCCCGGTTTCAAATCGGGGCCAGGATCGGCTAGAACGCCGACAAGCGAAGTGTTCGGCAAAATGGTTCGCGACACGGTCGTGAAGGTCGAAGTGAAGAGGCCGCCGGGAGCGCCGTTGTTGTCGGCGTCCAAACGCTGGCCGTCGACAGCGCGAATCAGCGAACCGTCCACATTGATCGTCATCCGCGTGCCGCCGGGCATGGCGTCGCGCAAAAACAGCCAAGCGAACGTATTGTCAGCCGATGGAACGATCGTGGCCGGAAGTCGATTGCCCGCCGCGTCGCTGACGAACAGGCTTTGCGACACCAACGACGCGGGATCGACGGCGCGCGTGAAATCGATTCGCGGCCGAATTGTCACGCCGAGCTCCGCTGCGCCGTCCGCTGGCCAAACCTTTTCCAGCCGCAGCGCGGGCGGGGCCGCGAGCGTCACCGAGATACTCGACGTATTTTGGTTGCCCGCCGCGTCGACCGCCACGACGCGCAGTGTGTGCTGGCCGACCGTCAGCGCCCCGAGATCGAGCGGCTGCGAGTATTCCGCTCCAAAGTTGGGAGCATCCGGGTCCGCGACGACTGGCAGCGTGGTCAGCGGCGCGTCGTTGAACGCGTAGCGCAGCGAGACGAGCGACGAGCCGGTTCCCGAGGCGGTTCCCCGCAAAACGGCTCCTTCCTGCAGAGTCGCTAAGGCGGCCGGGGCCACGATCGTGATTGTCGGCACAATCGTGTCGAGCGAGAACGATTGCACCAAAGTCGAAATGTTTCCCGCCGCGTCGACTGCTTTGAATTCGACCGTGTGGGCCCCGTCGCTGGAACCATTCACCGCAAGCGGCACATTCTGGGAAAAGCCACCGGCCGAGTTGAAGGCGAGCGGCAGGAAGGCGCCCGCGTCGACGCGATAGCTCAGCGTCGACACGCCCGAGAGGTTGTCCAGCACAGTGCCGGTGAACGTGGGCGCTGCTCGATAGACAACGTCTTTGCCTTCGTTGACGACCAGTCGCGGCGGGACGACATCGGCGCGCACTTGGAAGGACCGCATGACTTGGTCGGCGACGCTGCGTCCCAGCGCCTGGCCGGCCTGGTTCGAAAATTCGTAGTGAATCCCGCCGAACACGCGGCTGCGTCCCGCTTCGGCGGCGGCGGCCGAAAAACTGGTGTACTCG
>JBJTOW010000252.1:0-7079 GCA_046074805.1 Planctomycetota bacterium
GCACCGCTTTCCCCTCGGACGCCATGTCAGCGACGCCAACGCCCAACGAGCGGAACGACCTTGGAACGCGTGATTGCCCGGACAGCTTAACTCTTCGGCAACGCTAAAGCGGCGCCTGAGGGCGCCGCACTCCAAAACGAGCACGCCGCCATCTTTGGAGTGCGGGGCCGAAGGCACCGCTTTCCCCTCGTATGCCACGTCATCGACGCGAATGCCCAACGAGCGGAACGACATTGGAACGCGTGATCGCACGGACGACTCAACTCGTTGGCGGCGCTGAGGGCGCCGCACTCCAAGCACCTCTGGGCCCGGAGACCGGTGCGACGGAATGGGTCGCCACGGAGCTGAATCGTCACGCCTTGCGGATGAAGTTGGCGGCGTAACTGCGGACGTGCTTGCCGTTGAGCACATGAACCATGCGTAGTTGCTGGATGGTCGAGTCGCTGAATTGGCCCAGCGGCACATGAACAAGCCGTTTGCCAAAACGCTTGGCCAGCCGACGCAGGCCCGCCCCTGGCGGCATGCCGCTCAGCAACGCCACATGCGACTCGCGAGCGTGCAGACAGCCGGCGGCGATCAAGCGTTCCTCGAGCGTGTCGGTGAAGTCGAGCCGCGGATCGCTCCAAATGTCTGGAATGACCATCGGCGGAAAAAGGAACATCGCGCCGCCATAATTGGCGAGACAGATCCCGGGACCGATCGCCTGTTCCCGGAAATCGGTGGCGAAAAACGCCAGCGTCGACTCCTCGGCGTGCTCAGCGAACCAAGTGGTCCGCCAAGTGTATTCGCGCGGATCGGCGGGCGAGTCGAACAGGATGACGACACAGTCGAGCCGCGCGCGGCTTGGCGGTAGCACTTTCACGTACAAGCCGCCATCATGCCAGTGCCGCATCGTCTCGCGGATATCGATGCCGTCTTGGATGCTGGTCGTAAATTTTTCAGTCTTCGCCAAGTCGGCTCCTAAAATCGCGCGGGCCCGATCAAACACGTGCGAACGGAAACTCTCGATCCGCTCATCCTCGGGCGGCCAACTGCACTGCTGGTAAGGATTCCACGACATCCGCCATTGCTGCTGCTCGTTTTTCTCCGGCCGCCGTTGCAGCTCGAAAGACCGCCATTCCAGCGGAGGGCCCGCGAGGCGGTTGACCATGTCGAACACCTCGCCGTCTGGCAACTGCGCCTGGCCCATGCCAAGCGACAGCCGTGGTCCTTGATCGTCCTCCGCGAACGGATATGTCCCCGCGATCTCGGCGACCCGCAAGGCGAACTGGTCACCCGCTGTTTGCTGAGCGGCGACGACCAGCGAATACAGGTCTGGGGTCAGTCGTCGGTCGATCAGCGACAGATTGCGGACGTATTTGAGACACTGCCGGAGCAACAGCGGCCCGATCCGCCGCGCTCGACCTTTGAATTCGGTTTGGTATGCCTCGCGAGCCGACAGCAGCAATTCCTTAACGCCGTCGATCGACAGGTTGGTATCGTCTTCCAGTTCGCGTCTCGCCCGTTCGTACAGCCCGGTGATGAACGGCAACTCGCCGAGCAAAAACAGCAGGTTCTTCGGCTGTACGCCGAACAATTCGGCCACCGCGACCTCATCCTGGTCTTCGTCGGCCGCCCGCCGCTCGACGAACGCCTCCCGCAGCCAGGGCCAGTCGAGCAACGAGCAGACGCAGAGCACGGAACGGTAGCGGCGTTCGAGTTGCCTTAGGCGCCACGCCATGTGGCGAATACGTTGGTCAGGCTGGCTACCGGGTTCCGGCCGAGTCAAAGCGGGCAACACGGCGGCCGCGAACCGCGCCGCCGCCGTCCGTTTCACCGCGTAGGGATCGGGAAGAACCGCTGAGTGCGCTTCGAACTGCGCTGTTTCCCGATCGATGAACTCCCGCGCCACCCGCTCTTCCAAAGCCCACCGCAACGCCGCGATCACTGGCTGGCACGGATCGATCGGCACATAGTTCATCGTGGGGTGGTCCGCGTCGCCCCCGTTGTCGAAACGGGATGGCTCGCGTTGCACGACGATCGCGGGCGACGGCAACCGCCCGATCGCCTCTTCGACCGGCTCCTGGAACGATGGAGGCAATGGCACCGCGACACAATCGAAACGCTCTTCCAACAACCACCGCCGCGCTTCGAGCGCGAAATCGCCGCTCCCGTGTACCACCGGTAAACAGGTTACTCGGGGACTTAACTGCAAGATCGCTTTGAAGTCGGCTCCGTCCGCATTATCGGCCGGCTGGCGAGTGGTCATCGGCGGCGCCCCCGTCCCGAGTCGTCTTGATCGTCGTCCCAATTGATGTCGTCGTCCGACCCACCGTCGCTATCGTCGTCGTCATCGTCGTCGGAATCGCCATCGCGGTCGGGATGCAGGGGACTATCCGGTCCGAAAAAGAAGTCGCCCAGGCCGAGCGGCACGGCGTCGCCACCGAGCGTTCGGCTGCGGCGTTGAGCCAGCGACTCGAGGTCGGCGGCTTCTTCGCCTAAACACGCCTGCAACGCCTCTTGCCACGCCTTGTCCTTGCCCATTGGATGCGTCGGATCTTGGGCGAGCCGCTTCATGGCGAACCGCAAAATGTTAATGCCATCGCGGGGCGAAAAGTCGAGTTTCAATTCATGTGAATGCTGCAGAAACTCGACAGTCATCGCCAACATCTGAGTTTCAGCGAACGGCAAATGATATTGCAAAATAGCGAGTTCGTCCTGGCGATTCGGAAAACCGATTTGCAGAGTCGGCTGCAAACGGCTCAGGATGTAATCGGGAATTTCGTACGTCGAGTCATCCTGATTCATCGTGACGCAACAACGGAAGTCGCGATGCGCCGGAATCGAAATTCCCGCCACAATCGATTCGACGTACCGTCGCTGGTCGAGCAGCGGGGCGAGGCTGGCCCAAGACTTCTCGTTCATGCGGTTACCTTCGTCGAGAATGCAAACGCCGCCGCGAATGATGGCGGTGACGAGCGGCGAGGCGTGGTACGCGATCTTGCCGCTCTCCGCGAGCACCGGTGTGACAAGCAAATCTTCGGGGCGCGTGTCCGCCGTGCATTGATAGATGTACAACTCTTGGCGCCGCGCCTCGGCGGCGGCCATCGCCAACGCGGTCTTCCCGATGCCCGGCGCGCCAACCAGCCGCGGCGCGAGTGGTTGGTCGCGGTCGTCGACCACCAACCAACATGCCAGCAGTTGTTTGAGCACTTCCCGCTGGCCAATCCACTGGCCGGTCGCCTCGTGGGGTTGACTGAGCTTCAGGTGGACTCCGCCAATCTCCACGCTATCGGGGATCGTGGTTTTCTTCATCGGACGCCTCCAGCGAGGATTGGGTAGCCTTCGGTCTTGGTCAATTGCGTGAAAAGTTCGCTCAGCCGCCGCGTCATCGGGCCCGCTCCGGCGCCGGTCGCGGTCGCCCCGCCGTCGCTTCCGCTACCATCGCCATTCATCCGGCCAATGACGCGTCCATCGACTTTGGTGACCGGGGCCAATTCGCCCATAGTGCCGGTGCAGAACATTTCATCGGCTCGGTATACCTCGGCGAGGCTCACGTCGCGTTCCTCGCAGGGAATACCGTGTTGGCGACACAGGTCGAGCACGGTGGCGCGCGTGATTCCTTCGGGGCAGGCCACGACGCGGGGCGTAAACACCCGGCCGCGATCGACCAGGAACACGTGGGTCGCGTTGGTCTCCGCGACGAAGCCGCGGGTGTCGAGCATTAACGCGTCGTCGGCTCCGGCGACATTCGCTTCGATCTTCGCCAGGATCGACTGGATCAAGTTGTTGTGATGAATTTTGGGATCGAGGCAATCCGCGCTGAACCGCCGCACGCTCGCCGTGACCAATGTGATGCCCGACTTGTCGTAGACGGGCGGCTTATGCTCGGCCAGCACAATCAGCGTTGGACCAAACACATTGAGCCGCGGGTCCATCCCCGAGGTGAGTTTGACGCCACGGGTCAGCGTGAGTCGGATATGCACGCCGTCGCGCATTTGATTGGCGTCCAGCGTGCGGCGTATCTGATCGATAATCTGTTCATGCGAAGGGATTTCGGCGAACGCCAACGCCAACGCCGACCCACGAAGTCGATCGAGATGTTCGACTAATTTAAAGATCCGCCCATCATATAAACGCAGCCCTTCCCAGACCGCATCGCCGCCTTGCACGGCCGAATCAAACGGACTGACACCCGCTTGATCGCGATGGACCAGCCAGCCATTGATGTTTACTATTAAATCCCGATTGCGTTCGTTAAACTTTTGCAGCATGGTAAGTCAATGCGTGGTTATGAGTGTTGTCGCGGGAGATCAGGGCCCCATTAAGGAAACCGTTAGCGGCTCGAACGTCGCCCAGCGTAACCCGAAACGCGAGTTTTGAAGTTGCATGATTTAAATTGTACGACGGACTTCCAAGTCCGTCGTCTGCCGTAGCTTACTCGCTGCGGACCGGCGACCGCATGGTGCTCCAGGCGTCAGCCTGCGGTACCGGCAGGCCACGGCGACGGACTGGAAGTCCGTCGTACGAATTGTGGCTGAGCAACTGCAAAACTAACGCTTCGGGTTGTTGTTTGCGGCCCTCGCTGGCGAGTGGAATTTACCACGCTGTGAAAGGTTGGCTTGCATTGTGCCGTGGCGTTCTACGCGAGTCGGTGGACAGCGAGCCGTTCGTAATGGGCGAGACACTCTTGGTATAGCGATTCAAGTTCGGGGGGGACCGGTTCGTCTTTGGGGCGATACGGACGGAACGATGTGGTCTTTTCGACTTCCGCGTACCAGTGCGGGGCCCAAACTCCGTCGGTCGACCGCGGTCCGGGCGGCCAGTGGAGCATCGCGGGCTCGAAAGCGATGCCGAGTCTTTCGCAGAGCGTCCACAAGGTGGTCTCTGGTTGGTTCAAGACGGAAATTGATTCGATGACGGGCGGAATCTCGCCCGTGTGGTTTCGCACCCATTCGAAGATCTCCGTCTGCTGCGGGTAGCCGGTGTCTTCAAGCGTCGGGTGTTCGACGATTTTGATGTACGAGGTGAGCATCTCGCGCGGATGGCGGATCAAGAAACAATGACGCAGTAGACCGAACCAGTCGCGCCCCATCGACGGCAGCAAATGATGCGTCATCAGTTTCTGGTAATAGATTGCTTTGCCACCGGGAACAGGGCCGGTCAATTGCTCGACGACCCGCCGCCAGTCGGTCTCTCCCGCCGCGATAACCTGTTCTTTGCCGGGGTGGTCCTTGCCGGTTACAGCCAGGTAATGGGCGTAAAACGGCTCGTCGACAACTGTCGTGTCGGAGCGGTTTTCCCAGGAACGCATCAGGGCCGTGGAAATGTTCCGCGGTCCGGACCACATGGCCAGCCGCAAAGGATGTAGCGGAGAGATCGTAGAGGACATGGGGTGGAAATCGGCGGACCGGGTCTCCCTGGTGAAGCGGATCGGAACGGGTAAGATACCGGCCGGCTGGAAGAACGAAAATGAGCCATGCGGCTGGCCGACCGGTTGGCGTGGGCGGGAATTCCATGAAACGCGACGGTAGCCACGTGTTCCACATTTTGGCCGAAGAGGCCCAGACGACGCTGGCTGCTTTGCTGCGCAGGCGGCTGCCGGAGCTCTCGTGGAGCCAAGCCCGCAAGCTGATCCACGGCCGCCGGGTGCAGATTCACGGAAATCTCTGTGTGGACGAGGGGCGGCGGCTTAAAGAGGGCGAAGTCGTCAAGGTATTGGCACAGTCCCAGGCCCTGCCGCCTCGGGACGACGACGTGCGGATCCGTTATGTCGACGCCCATGTGGTGGTCGTGGAAAAGCCGGCCGGCATGACCACGTTGCGTCATCGCGAGGAGCGCCAGTGGGCCGACCACCGCAAGCAACGCCAGCCGACGCTTGACGAGGCGCTCGCCCGAGTGCTTGCTAAACGCGCGGCCGGTTCGTCGTCATCAGGCAGATTCAGCTCGGAAAATCGGTCGCGGGGAGCACGTGGGGCCAGCGAACCGCAGGGTCGAGTCGCCCGGTCGGGACGGCCAGATCGAGCGGACGCCGAACGGCGGCCAATCGTGGTGCCAGTCCGGCCCGTCCATCGGTTGGATCGAGAGACAAGCGGTCTGATGGTGTTCGCTCGCACGGTGCCGGCTGAGCGGAGTTTGGTTCAACAATTCCGACGGCACTCGATCCACCGTGCCTACGTGGCGATCGCCCATGGGACCGTGGAGGCCGCGACGATCGTGTCGCGTCTGGTGCGCGATCGGGGCGACGGGCGCCGTGGCAGCACCAAACTTCCAGAGGTTGGCCAACGCTCGGTGACGCATGTGCGGCCGCTCGAAAAGCTGGGGGGGTACACGCTGGTCGCGTGCCGGTTGGAAACAGGCCGCACGCACCAAATTCGGATTCATCTCGCGGAGAGCGGCCATTTTGTCTGTGGCGACAAAGTTTATTGCCAGCCGCTGTTCCAGAAGACGCTGGAAGATCGGAGCGGCGCGCCGCGCTGCGCCTTGCATGCCACGGAATTGGGATTCACGCACCCCATCACCGGCGAGCGGCTGCGTTTCGAGATGCCCTTGCCCGCCGACTTGCAGCAACTGCTCGACAAACTCCGTAAAGCGGCAGGCAGCTCCGCCACAGGATCGCCCACGGTTCCCGCAGACGGCTGGCCCGCCTCATTGGAACGTTTAGCGCTGGCCGGCCCCGCCGTCGATGACGACGAGTCGTTCGACGATGAAGATGGCGACGGGGCCGAAATCGATGAACCGAACGGCCCCGAGTTCGCCCCCGGCCGTCAACCAGCCACCCGTCAATCAGACGACCGTATACCCGACGGCCGTCAATTCGGAGGGCGTCCTCGGGGCGAAACTCCATTCGTTGACCGCTCACGCCAGGATCGTTCTCGGGGCAAGCGAACGGGGGACGATCGTTCGCGGGGCGAACGTTCTCCCGGCAAGCGACCGCAGGGCGAACGTCCAGCGGGCGGCGGGCGGCCGACGGGCGGCCGCCGAGCTCGCCGCCGCTCGAAGGATCGCTAGCTAGCGGCTCCTTGTCCGTACGACGGACTGGGAAGTCTGTCGTGCCCAGAAGTTTAGAGTTGACGAAGCGCTCGCAAGCGGCGGCATCC
>JBJTOW010000253.1:0-6146 GCA_046074805.1 Planctomycetota bacterium
ACCGGGTGTTGAACGCCGATCAACAGGCGATCGAGTTGGAACTGTCGCTGTTCCAGACGCTTCGCGACCGCGTGGCAGATTCGGCCCATCGCCTTCAATCGGTGGCGACCGCCATCGCCGAACTCGATGTGCTCGCCGGACTCGCCACGTTGGCCCGTGAACGCAGCTATACGCGGCCCAACTTGGTTGACGAACCGGGCCTCAACATTGTCGAAGGCCGCCATCCGGTGCTCGACATCCTCGAACCGGCCGGAACCTTTGTCCCCAACGACACGGTCGCCACCCCTGGTTCGATCCTGCTGATCACTGGCCCGAATATGGCGGGAAGAGCACTTATATTCGCCAAGTCGCCCTACTCACGCTTATGGCGCAAATCGGCAGTTTCGTGCCGGCGAAACGCGCGGAAATCGGAATCGCGGATCGGATCTTCGCGCGGGTTGGGGCGAGCGACGAATTATCGCGCGGCCAAAGCACTTTCATGGTCGAAATGACGGAGACCGCGCGGATTCTCAATACGGCGACTGCGCGGAGCCTCGTAATCCTTGATGAGATTGGACGAGGCACCAGCACCTACGACGGCGTATCGCTCGCCTGGGCCATCGTTGAGTTCTTGCATGACCGCATCGGCTGCCGCACGCTGTTCGCCACCCACTACCACGAGCTTACCGACCTCGCGAAATCGCTGACCGGTATCCGCAATCTAAATGTGGCGGTCAAAGAATGGGAAGAGAACGTCGTTTTTCTCCATAAGATTATCGAAGGGGCGGCGGATAAGAGCTACGGTATTCATGTCGCTCGGTTAGCGGGCATTCCCCGCGAAGTGAATGAGCGCGCGAAACAGATACTCGCGCAATTGGAATCCGAGCATTTGGCGGAGGACGGTCGGCCAAAGATCGAACGCCGATCCTCAAAACGACGACGCGGCGATCTACAAATGACGCTCTTCGCCCCCTACGATCATCCCCTGATCGAAAAGATTCGCGGCGTCGATGTCAATGCGATTACTCCACTGCAAGCGCTGCAACTGGTCCAGCAATGGAAACAAGAGCTGGAAGTGGACCGACAAGGCTAAACCCAATCCGACACAGAGGTGCTGTCATGCTCCAGGTTATGCTCGGACCCGAAGGGCTATCGCGAACAAAGTTGCTCCAAGCGGCCATCATGGACCGCTCGAGGTTCGCCGCCATGATTGGTTTCGGTCTGTGTCTCTTTGTGGCAACGCTTATCACCGAAACAGGCGCCGCTGAAAAACCCGTCGCCGATCTGCCACTGGTCGGCGGAGTCGAAGCCCAGCCGCTCAAGGCCCAAGCCCGACGGGTCGCGGAAGCGCTCGAGTTTCTCGGGCAACCGCTGTCCGCCGAACGTCGCGCAGCGCTTGACAAGGCACTCGACACGGCCGACGAAGTCGAGGCTGTCGCGGCGATCCAGAAAGCGATCGACCCGCTAACGCTGGCCGCCGTCAGCATCAACCCAGAGAGCCGTGTAAAGGCCGATCGTGGACCGGCACCGGCCGTTTTACACGAACAAGGCTGGTCGGTGTTTCTCATCAAGGTTCACAACGAAGCGGGAGTGACCGGCAAGTTGGCGGTTCGCAGTCCGAACGCCGCGCCGCTCCATAAACGCTCGACCGGTTCCCCCGACCCACAGCCGACCGTAAAGCCCGCCGATGTTCCCGATCGCTGGATGGATATCGCCACATTCGATTCGCAGCCACTCCGCGATTCCTTATCGGGGTTGGCGGTCGAATACCGGATCGCTCAACTCTATAGCCGCGATCGGGGTAAACGCGAGGCGAAATTGGCGTTCGATGTCGGTCAGGGAACGCAGGACCTAGGGTTCCGCAACGAGGTGCCGATCCTGTTTGAATGCCAGCCAGTTGTGCCGGTGACGCTGGAAGTGTTCGATGCGGATGGAAAGCCGACGACTGGCCAATTCGTTATCAAAGATAGGCTAGGCCGAGTATATCCGGCGCGGTCGCGGCGGCTCGCCCCAGACTTTTTCTTCCACGACCAGATTTATCGCCACAGCGGCGAAACGGTAACGTTGCCGCCGGGCGACTACCAAGTGACCTATACGCGCGGCCCCGAGTACCGCGTGCTTGAACGCCGAATGACGGTTCCTTCCGCCCCGCGGCACTCGGAGCGATTCGATTTGAAACGCTGGATCAAGCTGGCTGAACGCGGCTGGTACTCCGGCGACCACCATGTCCATGCGGCGGGTTGCGCGCATTATGAATCGCCCACTCAAGGCGTGACACCGGCCGACATGATGCGGCACATTTTGGGCGAGGATTTGAATATCGGCTGCGTATTGTCCTGGGGACCGTGCTGGTACTACCAGAAGCAGTTCTTCGATGGCAAAGTTCATAAACTGTCGCAGCCCGATTATTTAATGCGGTACGACGTTGAAGTCTCGGGCTTTCCCAGTTCGCACGCAGGCCATTTGTGCCTGTTGCGGCTGAACGAAGACGACTACCCGGGCACGACCCGCATCGAGCAATGGCCGAGCTGGGATTTGCCTGTGCTCAAATGGGGCAAGGAACAAGGCGGTGTGGTCGGGTTCTCCCACAGCGGCTGGGGATTGCAAGTTGGTGGCCGTGAACTGCCTAGCTACGAGATGCCAAAATTCGATGGCATCGGCGCCAATGAGTACATCGTTGACGTCGTTCATGATGTGTGTCATTTCATCTCCGCGGTCGACACGCCGATCCTGTGGGAACTTAGTATCTGGTACCACACGCTTAATTGCGGCTACCGGTGCCGGATTAGCGGCAAAACCGACTTCCCCTGCATTTACGGCGACCGCGTGGGACTGGGACGCGTCTACGTAAAGCTCGATCCAAAACAGGGACTCGATTACGACAAGTGGGTGCTCGGCATCCGCGACGGTCGCAGCTACTGCGGCGATGGACTCAGCCACCTCTACGATTTCCAAGTGAACGGCCTGGGTGTGGGTGAACCCGGGGCGGGAGGCCAGGCGAGCGTCCTGGCGGTCAAACCAGGCGAGCCGCTGAAAGCGACGGTTCGCGCCGCCGCGCTGCTGGACGAAAAACCTCGCGAGGAAATCCGTTCCAAGCCGCTCGACCAAAAGCCCTATTGGCATGTCGAACGGTCGCGGGTCGGCGATTCGCGGCGAGTGCCCGTGGAATTGATCGTCAATGGCGTCGCGGTCGAGAAACGGGAGATCGAGGCCGATGGCCGCGAGGTCGACATCGCCTTCGATTACAAGCCGACGAAGTCGTGCTGGGTAGCATTGCGGATCTTCCCAACCTGCCACACGAATCCGATCTTCGTGGAAGTCGGAGGACAACCGATTCGCGCCAGCCGCCGCAGCGCTCAGTGGTGCCTCGACGCCGTCGATGTTTGCTGGAAGCAGAAGGAACGCGCGATTCGCATGGAAGAACGGCCCGCCGCCGCCGCCGCTTACGATACGGCCCGAAAAGCCTACGCGAAGATCCTGGCCGAGAGCGGGGAATAATCTGTCATTCGATAGGTGTCAACAGACTTCCAGTTCAGCGGCAAAGTTAGCTGCGGCGGGAAGCAGCGAGGGCGATGGACTAGAAGTTCGTCGTGCGATAAGCGATGGCCCGCGGTTTCACGGTGCGAGGCGCCGGTAGAGCGCCTCGTAGGCGTCGACCATCGCGTCGATCGAGAACTGCTCGCGGACGCGGTGGGCGTTGACGGCTCCGAGCCGGGCGCGAGTGATCGGATCGCGTGCGAGTTCGATGGCGCGGTCGATAAAACCGCTGAGGTTGAAAACTTCCGTGCTTTGCGCGGCCATTTCGGGGCCCAGCAGTTCTTCCACGCCTTCGACCCGCGTGGCGACGACCGCGCGGCCGGAAGCCATCGCCTCTAACAGCACATTGGGCATTCCCTCCCAGCGCGACGGGATCAACACCAAGGTCGCTGTTCGAAGTCGACGAGGGATATCGTTTTGCCACCCGACAAGCTCGACGCGGCCCTGTAGTCCCGTCGCCACGATGCGTTCGGCCAACACAGGACGCTCGGGGCCTTCGCCCACAATTTCCAGCCGAAACTGGGGCAGCGCGTCAAGCAAGCGCCGAGCGTCTTGGAGTAGCCAGTCAAATCCTTTCTGTGGATCGAGTCGTCCGATGGCAAGTAGGGTTGGTGGCGGTTCCTCGACCTTGGCCAGTCGTGGTCGCTGCACGGCTGGCTCGACGGTGGGCTCGAAGGTGGGCTCGACGGTGGGCTCGAAGGTGGACTCGACGGTTGGCTGGACGGCTGAGACCGCTGGTTCGCTAGTCGTAGTCGCTAGCTTGCCCGCTTCCGTCGCCGGTTCATTGCGTCGCGCCGGTGTCGGTTCGTATGCGAACAACGACGTATCGACGCCGTTGGGAATCACGGATATTCGCGTGGGTGGAACGCCTAAACGCCTGGCTTGATTGGCGACAGACTGGCTGACGCAGACCAGATGATCGACGTTTCGTGTCAGGCGCGCCTCAAGCCATGCGCGGCAGGGCCGCTGATCCGCGACTCGCCATCCGCAGATGTGCTTCACACCCAGCGCCGGCGGCGAGGCAGCGGTCGAATCGGCGGCCGCCAGAGGCTCCGACCTGTCGACCGATGTGAAACGAGTTCGTCGGCGCAGGCGCCGCACGGCAAACGTCGTCAGGATGTTGGCGTGGAACAAAAACGACTGGATGAGGCTAGGCTGTTGCCGCTCGAGCAATTCCGTGAGCAGGCGGACACCACGTGGGAATTGCGTGGCGCGGCGCAATTCCAGGAAATGGAGCGGTATCCGGGCCTCTGTAAGCTGCCGGACGAGCCGATCGCGGGGGGCGGCGGGCGGTGGCAGCAGCGAATAGACGGAGGGCTGATAACCACGGCGAGCCAGTCCAAGAGCGAGTCGCGTAAGACATTGCTCGGCGCCACCCACGGCAAGCTCCGTGGTAATCAACGCAATGCGGGGTTGGCGCGCGATGCGGGGTTGGCGATTGCCGCCGTCGCTGGATTCGATCATGATGCCCCGCATGGCGGAAATCGATGAATACGACTACGAATTGCCAACCGAGTTGATCGCGCAAGAGCCGCTCGCTTGCCGTACCGACGCGCGGTTGCTTGTCGTCGATCGAGCTCGGGGGACGTGCGAGCATCGCCGGGTCCGCGATCTGCCGGAGATTCTGAAGCCAGGCGATTGCCTCGCGTTCAATGATACCAAGGTGGTGCCAGCCCGGCTGGTTGGCCGACGCGACCGAACGGGCGGTCGGTGGCAGGGCTTGTTTCTTGGCGCCGCCGCCAACGGCGATTGGTCGGTGCTGGGAAAGACGCGGGGTAAGCTCGAAGCGGGCGAGCGGATTGTGCTCGCCGATGGCGGCGGCCGCGATGCCCTGAGCTTGCTGGTGCTTGCGAAACTGGATGGCGGTCGCTGGTCGGTGCGTCCCGAGTCGCCCGAGCCTTGGCCCGATTTGCTGGAGCGAGCGGGCCACGTGCCGCTGCCTCCTTATATTCGCGGTGGCGATAGTCACCCCGCCGATCGGGGAAACTATCAGACTGTTTTCGCGCGTCATCCGGGCGCCGTCGCCGCGCCGACCGCTGGCTTGCATTTCACTCCCGAGCTACTCGATGAGTTGTCGCGAACCGGCGTCGGCCAAACGCACGTCACTTTGCATGTAGGCATTGGAACATTTCGGCCTGTGACCGCCGATCGGCTGGAAGACCATCCGATGCACTCCGAGTGGGCCCGTATCGATGCAGCGGCCGCTGGTCGGTTGACCGATTGCCGTCGCGCGGGCGGCCGTATTGTGGCCGTGGGCACGACGGTGGTCCGCACCCTTGAGTCGGCCGCGGCCGTTCACGGCTCGGTAGACGTCGAACTCAACGCATGGGAAGGCGAGACCAACCTCTTTATCCGGCCGCCTTACCGTTTTCGCGTTATCGACGCGCTCCTAACGAATTTTCATTTGCCCAAGAGCACGCTGCTCGTGTTAGTACGAACGTTTGGTGGCGACGAGCTGCTCAAACATGCCTACGCCGAGGCGATCCGTGAACGCTATCGTTTCTTCAGCTACGGCGACGCGATGTTGATCGTTTAGGGTAACGGTTTACGTGGCGGCCGCTCGATAGCGTAACCCGAATCGCAATTCTTCACCTGGCACTCTTCTGCCGTACGACGGACTTCCCAGTCCG
>JBJTOW010000254.1:0-4856 GCA_046074805.1 Planctomycetota bacterium
ATCGCGCGCCAACGCCTCCGAGGAAAGTCGTCCGCGACGGGCGGATCAGCCTGGCTGGCACCCCGGCCGAGTTTTGATACCGACACTGATACAGACACCGAGACCGCCGCCGATAAAGCTGATGTGACAGCCACTGTCACAGCGGGCGATTCGAACATTTCGCCAGCCAGCTCGAATCGGCCGCTCACCGACACGAACAGGACGCCAGTGGGCGTGAACGCTCCGGCGGGCGACTCGAAGGTCGACTCGAAGGTCGATGCGAAGCTCGATGCGAAGGTCGATGCGAAGGTCGATGCCACGAGCCCGAAAGACCGGGCTTAAAACCCACTGCGTTGGAACCGGCTTCGCAGCGTGCCCGCTTGACTTCCCGGATCGGAATCGGATATTCGGGCTTTCGATGACGGTTTCAGCCATTTGCCCGAGCACGGGGCGACATTCAGGAGAGCTTGGCAGCCATGGGACGAGCGAAGATTACGATTGTGGGAGCCGGAAATGTCGGCGCGACCACCGCGCACTGGTGTGCCGCCGCCGAACTCGGCGACATTGTGTTGGTCGACATTCCGGCCACCGAAAAAATGCCGATGGGCAAGGCGCTTGATCTCATGCAAAGCAGCCCGATCATGGGCTTTGATTCAACTGTTACCGGCGCCACCAGCTACGAAGCGACCGCCAATAGCGATGTTGTTGTCATCACGGCCGGAATTCCCCGCAAACCAGGTATGAGTCGCGATGATCTTTTGGCGACCAACGCGCGGATCGTTTCGTCGGTCGCCGAGCAGGTGAAGGCGACGAGTCCCAATGCGGTTGTGATTGTCGTCAGCAATCCGCTCGACGCGATGGTCCAGCGGGTTTTCCAGGTCACCGGATTTCCGTCCTCGCGCGTCATCGGCCAAGCCGGCGTGCTCGACACGGCTCGCTACCGCACCTTTTTGGCGATGGAACTTGGAGTGAGCGTCGAGGACATTTCCGCTTTGTTGATGGGTGGCCACGGCGACACGATGGTTCCGTTGCCAAGCTACACCTCGGTCGGCGGTATCCCCATCACCAAGCTTATCGCGCCCGAACGTCTCGCTCAGATCGTCCAGCGGACGCGTGACGGCGGGGCTGAGATCGTCAGCCTGCTGAAAACGGGCAGCGCCTATTACGCGCCTGCCGCCGCGACCGCTCAAATGGTCGAGGCGATCGTGCGGGACAAAAAACGCGTGATTCCCGTTGCGGCCTACTGTGACCGGGAATACGGCGTTGGCGGTTACTACGTCGGCGTGCCTGTGGTTCTCGGGGCGGCTGGCGTGGAACGAATCATCGAGTTGGATTTGACCGAAACGGAACGCGTTGACTTCCAAAAGAGCGTGGACGCCGTGAAAGGCCTCGTGAAGACCATGGGCGAATTGATGGCCAAGGCTGTTTAGTGCCGTTGGGATGCCGTTTCCGTGATCGGGAAATGTAGCGAGTCGCGGCCGATGTTCGCATCGGGCGGCTCGCTTTGAACGACTGTTAGTACGTGGCCGCCGCCGTCTTTTCTTGCGGCGCGGCCTCCTTTGGAAGATCTGCGAAGTTTTCACCTCGCAAGTATTGCGACCGACTGGACGTCCGTCGTGATTGGAAAATTGAGAGTTGAAAAAGCTCTAGGGAGGGACGTTGAATGAGCCGAACGCGGATCGTTCGGTCGGCGCAGGCCGTCGCCCGATGTGCTTGGCAATTGGCCCGCTCGGTGTTGTTCACGGGATTGGCCGGGGTTGCCGGTTGGCGTTCTCCTACATCAGCCGTGTATGCCCAGGAGCCCGCTCGGGACGGTGATGTTCCGTCGAAGGATGCGGAAGATACTCCGTTCAACATCAACCTCGTCGCCGCCACGCTTGGTGGCACCCAGGTTTGGACCGACGAATTCATTCAGGGCGAGTATCGAATTCAGCGGAACGTGCTGACGGGCCATTACCGCTTGCTCGACGACCTGGACCAGCGTTTGGCTTGGGGAACCGAGGACCAATGCTGGACGCGTTTCCGCCAAGTGGTTGCCGAAAAACGGCTTGAACCGGTCCGCGGCAAAGTCGTTGTGCTCCTCCACGGACTCGGCCGGTCCAAAGCGGTACTCACGCCGATGGCCGATTACCTGCGGGAAAAAGGCGGCTACACGGCTCTTCGTTTCGGCTACGCCAGCACCCGCGAAGGGATCGAACAACACGCCGAGGCGCTGCGGAAAGTCATCGAAGGGCTCGGCGACGTGGAAGAAATCAACTTTGTCGGCCATAGTCTCGGCAACATCGTGCTCCGCCATTACCTGGCGGACGAAGCCGCCGCCCGCGCTGCCTCGCAACAGCCACGAGCTGTGAATCCGGCGATCATGAATCCGACGATCGTGAATCCGACGTCAGTGATTCCCGCGGCGGCTAACCCGCTCACCGCAGCCAAGCCGCTCACCGCAGCCAAGCTGGCCGCCGCATCCGAGCCGCTCACTGCCGCGAAGCAGGCCGCCGCAGCGAAGCTGGTAACTTCAGCGAAGCCGACCGCAGCGGCGGCCGTAGCCGATCGACGTGTGCCGCGCCGCATCGTGATGCTCGGCCCGCCCAACAACGGAGCGTTGATCGCCAAGCGGTTGCACGGCACAGGCATTTTCGGCTTTGTGACCGGCCGCAGCGGCGAAGCGCTCGGCGGAAACTGGGACCAACTCGTGGGTAACCTGGCGACGCCGGAATGCGAGTTTGGGATTCTCGCGGGTGGCACGGGCGATGACCGGGGACACAATCCGTTGTTGCCGGGCGATGACGATCTTGTGGTGCGCGTTGAGGAAACCAAGCTCCGCGGCGCCCGCGACTTCATGCTCGTTCCGTTCCGCCATTCGCAAATGCTATCGGAGCCGCAAGTGCAAGCGGCCGTGCTGCGTTTCCTGCAACTCGGCCAATTCCGCCTTGATGGCGTCCGTGATCCAATCGATGAATGAGACGAGCGGCACTGCGGCGCCATGGCCGGCCAGTGGCCGGATCGCCGGCATCGATTACGGGACGGTGCGAATCGGTGTCGCCGTGACCGATCCGGACCGTCGGTTGTCGAGCCCTTGGGCGACTTACGAACGCCGCTCGCCGTCGGCCGACGCGGCCTTCTTCGCGCGCTTCGCGGTCGAGGAACGAATAGTCGGGTTCGTCGTTGGCCTGCCGCTCTTTCCCAGCGGCGACGAAAGTCCGAAATCGACGGAGGCGCGGCGGTTTGGCGGATGGCTCGCCGCCGCCACGGGCAAGCCGGTCGTGTTTTTTGACGAAAGGTATTCGTCGACGGCCGCTGACCAATACTTGGCACAAGGCCAGCTCACCAAGAAGCGGCGGCAAGCCCGCCGCGACCAGCTCGCCGCCCAGGTGCTGTTGAGCGGCTTTTTGGAGGCCGGGCAGCGTCCCACGGCTGCCGGGGATTCGCTCGAGCGTTAGCCGCCCGTCTTGCGGCCGCGCGGGGCCTCCGCCAAGATGCTCGCCACATCGTCACCAGGGAGGCGCAATGCGCAAAATCACACTGCTCGGCACGGGCCTGATCGGCATGTTTTACACCATGGTGCTGCAAGGCCAGCGGAGCCGCGACCGGGTGGTGAATGTCTACTCGCGCAGCCCCGAGCGGGCCCGCCAATTCGCCGAGCAATGGGGCATTCCGCGGTGGTCGACCGACTTGCATGAAGCGATTCAGGACAGCGAGTCGGATGTGGTGGTCGTCGGTTTGCCGAACCATCGGCACGAAGAGGCGGTGGTCGCGGCGGCTCGGGCCGGTAAAGCGGTCCTCTGTACGAAACCGCTGGCGCGAACGGCTCCGGAAGCGTTGCGGATGCTGCGGGCCGTGGAACAAGCTGGCGTCTTCGCGGGCTACCTGGAAGACTTGGTCTACACGCCGAAGACCTTGAAGGCGCTCGACTCCGTCCGTCGTGGAGCCCTCGGCAAGGTACTCTGGGCCCGGTCCCGGGAAACGCATCCGGGCCCGCACAGTGCGTGGTTTTGGGACCGCGAACAGTCCGGCGGCGGCGCGATCATCGACCTCGGTTGCCACTGCATCGAAATCGCCCGCAGCTTCATTGGCAAAGACATCCTTCCGGTCGAGGTCGTCTGCTGGGGCGACACCCAAGTGCATCCGATCGAGGCGGAAGACCATGCCGTGGGACTCGTGCGCTATGAAAACGGAGCGGTCGGACAATTCGAAGTGAGTTGGACATTTCGCGGCGGCATGGATCTCCGCGACGAGGTCTCGGGCACCGAAGGAACGCTGTTCCTCAATCATTGGCTGCGAACCGGACTGGAAATGTTCACCGCCCGCGGGGCGGGCGATTACGTCGCCGAAAAAGCCGAAGGCACGACCGGCTGGCTGTTCCCGGTGGGCGATGAAGCCGGCGCGCTCGGATATGTCGAAATGTTCACCGACATGCTCGACGCGCTCGACCACGGCCGCGCTCCGCGCGAGACGTTCTACGACGGCTACGTTGTGAACGCCATCATGGACGCCGCCTACGCGTCCATGCGTTCCAAACGCTGGGAGCCGGTCCAACTGGAAGAATGGCGCGGCTTGCGAAACGCCCCCAACGTCGCCGCCCTGCGCGAATTCGACGCAGATTATGTGCTCTTGAAAGAGGAACGAATGCCCGACGGGGCCGTCAAGTTGATTCTGCGTCACAAAGCCACCGGCCGCGTCAGTGAACGGCACAAGGCGAACTAAGCTCCGAGCCAGCGATGGCGGGTGGCAGGTTGCGGGTGGCGGGTGGCGGGTGGCGGGTGACGGGTGACGGGTGACGAGTTTTGTTAAATAAGCAAAACACACATACAATATTATAAGCCACGTGCTGAATGATATTGTGGGGTTGATAATTTACATGCAATGTCAACACGTGCAGT
>JBJTOW010000255.1:0-3173 GCA_046074805.1 Planctomycetota bacterium
TGATTACCCCGGACGGCTACGCGTTAACAAACTATCACGTCACGCAGCCATGCGGCGACTACATGAAATGCAGCATGAACGACGGCCGCCTGTACGACGCCGTGCTGTGCGGCATCGATCCTGTCGGCGACGTCGCCCTCATCCGGTTACTCGGCCGAGACGATTTCCCCGTCGCCGAAATGGCCAACAGCGATTCGGTTCGAGTGGGCGATTGGTGCTTCGCCGCCGGCAACCCTTTGCTTTTAGCGACCGACTTCCAACCGACGATCAGCTACGGCATCGTTTCCGGAGTGCATCGTTACCAGTATCCCGCCGGCACTTTGCTGGAATACGCCGATTGCATTCAGACCGACGCCGCCATCAACCCGGGTAACTCGGGTGGCCCACTGTTCAACGCGGTCGGTCAACTTATCGGAATCAACGGCCGCGGTTCGTTCGAAAAACGCGGCCGCGTCAACGTGGGGGTCGGTTACGCTATCTCCATAAACCAGATTAAGTACTTCATGGGCCATCTGCGCGGTGGCCGCATCGTCGACCACGCGACTCTCGGCGCCACCGTCGGCACCGATGACGATGGCCGTGTCGTCGTGACGAACATTTTAGAGTCCTCGGACGCAAGCCGACGTGGCCTGCAGTATGGCGATGAACTCGTTTCGTTCGGCGGTCGCCCGATCGGGTCGACCAATACTTTCAAAAACGTGCTCGGTATCTATCCGAAAGGCTGGCGAGTGCCATTGGTCTACCGCCGCGACGGCCAGCAAAAGGAAATCTTCGTGCGGCTCGCTGGCGTCCACGGCGACGACGAATTGATCGCACTCATCAATCGCCGCCCCGCTGGCAAGCCGATGCCCAAGCCGGGTCAAAAACCGGGTGGCCCACGCGAAGACGAAGCGGAAAAGCCCAGCGAAAAACCGGGATCAAAGCCGGCGGAAAAGCCAGCGGAAAAGCCGGCGGAAAAGCCGGCGGACGAAAAGCCGGCGGACGGGAAACCGGACGGCAAGCCCGAGTCGAAGCCGGGATCTGGGCCCGGTCGGGGACCGGAAGGCAAACCGGTCGGTCCCAATGCGGCGCCGGCTCCTAAACCGATTCCGGAAGCGGCCCAAAAGCTCATTAAGAAACGAACTGGTTTCGCTAATTACTATTTCAACGAGGTGAATCGCGACCGAGTTTGGAACGCGTTCCAGAAGTCCGGCGGATTCGAGACGGCCACCGGCAACTGGACGCTGAGCGGTGAGATCGTTGGCGCCGGTCCGTGCGAGTTCACCCTTGGCCCGAAGGAACTGACCGCGAAACTCCCGTCGGGTGAGTTCCGGGTTGACCTCGGCAAGGATTTTAATGAGCAAATCGGTCCACCCCAAAGCGGTGGATTGCTCGTGGCGCTCCACCTCTGGCAGAGAATGCTGGTCCAAGGACCAGAGAAGTTCGGTGCGGTCAGTTACCTGGGAACCCTGCCGCTGGCCGGCGAGTCGAAGTTCTTCGACGTGCTAACCGCCACGTATCAAGTGGTCGAAGGCAACTATCTGTTCGATCCGCTCTCGGGACAACTTGCCGCGCTCGAGGCGGCGGTCGACGATGAAGGCGATCCTTGCGAGATTCGCTTCTCCGATTATCGGCAGGTCGACGGCCGGCAACTGCCACACAAGATTGAAGTCCGCGTCGGAGCCCAATTGTTTGGGGTCATAAACCTCAACAGTCTCAAACTAGCGACCGCCGCCAAACCGGGTACGTAGCGATCCTCATCCGCGTCCCCGAACGCGGTCCACTCTGCGTTTACAACCGCTTTGGGAAAGGCCGATATGCGCATCATCCATCGACAGGCAATTCGCGGTCTCGCCACTCGGCTGGCTCGCCTGGCTCGTCCTCGATCCGCCCGAAGCGGCTGGGCGGCCCTGACGCTGGGCGTGCTGATGGCAACCGTCTTGCCACTTGGTGCCCAGGAGTCGTCTTCCAAATCTGACGCCAAACCAGAAGCCAAACTGGAGGCGAAGCCGGAAAGCAGGCAGGAAGGTAAGCCGGAAGCGAAACCGGTGGCTGGGGCCGAGGCTGGAACAGGTTCGCCGTCGCTATCCCAAGTGGTGGCGCAGGCGCAAACGAAGGCGGTCAAGATTTACGGCGCAGGTGGACTGAAGGGTCTGGAGTCTTACCAGAGCGGCTTTTTGATTTCGGCCACCGGTCACATCCTGACGGCTTGGAACTATGTGCTCGACACGGAATCCGGCGAGGTCACGGTCATCCTCCACGATGGCCGCCGGATGACGGCGACGATGGTGGGGGCCGACCCGAGGCTGGAAATCGCCGTGCTCAAGGTCGAAGGCGAAGACCTGCCTTTCGCGGCCCTGGAAACCGCCGCATCGGTCGAGCCGGGTGCTCGCGTCTTGGCTTTTTCCAATCTATTCAACGTCGCCACGGGCGACGAGCCCGTCAGCGTGCTGAAAGGAATTGTGTCGGCGAAGACACCTCTGTCCGCGCGTCGCGGCGGGTTTGAAACCACCTATAACGGCATGGTCTACGTGCTCGATGCGATGACAAACAATCCGGGCGCCGCGGGCGGAATGCTGACCGACCGCAAAGGACGGCTCGTCGGGATGCTCGGCAAAGAACTCAAAAACTCGTTGAACAACACTTGGCTCAATTACGCGATGCCGATCAGCGAAATCTCGGGAGCGGTCGACGACATCCTGGCCGGTCGAGTTCGTCCGCGAGCGGCGGCCGCCGCTGAGAACGCGAAAAAGCCGAAAGAGCCAGCGACTCTGGCTCTGCTTGGACTGTCGCTCGTGCCAGACGTCTTGCCGAAAACCCCACCATTCGTCGACCGAGTGATTCCCGGTTCATCCGCCGCCAAAGCCGGCATGCTCGCCGACGATCTCGTCTTGTTCGTAAACGACCGAACCATTAGTTCCTGCAAAGCGCTTCGCGACGAACTCACCTTTATTGATCGGCTGGACGAGTTGCGGATCATCGTGCAACGCGGCCAAGATTTGAAAGAGTTTGTTTTGGAGTGCAAGGAACCGTGAGGAATGGTTGTCAGTTGTCAGTTGTCAGTTGTCGGTTGTCAGAAACTGACATTTAATTTTCTTCGTTCACTCAAATCTTCTTTCCAGGTCCCAAGGCATTTCGCCAAAACCTGAAACCTGAAACCTGACAACCTGACAACTGACAACTGACAACCGACA
>JBJTOW010000256.1:0-3575 GCA_046074805.1 Planctomycetota bacterium
GCCTTCTTTCGGACGCTGAGTCGACACTCGCTGTCCATTTACCTGCTGCACCACGTCGTCCATTTGTGGCCGCTCTGGGTGTATGGCGTAGCGACCGGCCACGAGGCGACCCACTATTGGCGACAAGCGCTGACCGACGCGATCTCCGTTCCGCTGGCGTTCGTGTTCATCATCGCGTGCCACGGATTCTTCCGCTGGCTCGACCGCCACGAGTACCCGACCGTTGAACGGGTCATGCGTTGGCTATGCGATTGACAGTTCCGGCGGCGGAACATGAGCCACGGCAACTCACCGTATGCCTCAGAATAAGTGTCACTGGACGTTGGAACGCGCGCCGTTTTCCGGTGTCGGGCGTGAGTTCCACCGTATCGAAATCGATGGCCGCGAGGCATTCGATCCGCTTGCACGCATTGTTGGACGCAAGCGCTGCCTTCCATTCCGCGCGACAACGGGTCCGGCGCTCGTCGGCGTATCTCAATCGCGATTCGCTAGAAATTTCCGCTCATGCAGAATACGACGGACTTCCCAGTCCGTCGCCGCGCGTAACTCACGCAGGAATTCGTAGTTCGCTACTTCTGAATGGACTCTCCGAAGTTTTAGCGGCGACGAAGTACTAAGATTCGAGCCCGTCTTCCTCGTCTTCCTCGCGGAGCGGCCCGCCTTGCCACGACTCCATGGCAGCCAACACTTGATCACGTTCCTTGCGGCTCGCCCAGACAGACTCGTCCTGCTCCAACCTTACTTCATAGAGCCCTTCGCACTGGCATTCTTCGTCACCGCAGAAATGGGGCACAGCGGCAACCCACACGATGCGGTACAGCGGAACATGTTTGTCGTCGACAAGGCAGAAAATTGAAGTCATGGACTACGCCTCGGGTTACTCGAGGTTCCATCGAGGATCGAAGGAGAACTGTACGAATTCACGGCGAGCGGTTGAAACCGTAGGAATAACAGGTAACGGAATGGTTGATCAACGAGCCAACCGCGAATAGCCGGCATATCTTACCGAAACGGACCTACTGTTGTCCAAGTTCACGGGATCGCCGAGTCGCGGCGACGACCGCCGCCATCGCAGCCGCTCGACCACCGTGCTGTTCCAGTGCTTCAAGGCCGGCGATCGTGGTGCCACCGGGGCTGGCCACGCGGTCTTTCAGTACGGCCGGGTGCTCGCCGGTCGCCAACACCATTTCCGCCGCGCCGCGAACCGTGTGGGCCGCTAGCTGGGAAGCGATCGCTCGCGACAGTCCGACACGCACGCCCGCGTCGCTCAACGCTTCAATCAGCACGTAGACGAATGCCGGCCCGGATCCAGATAAGCCAGTGACGGCGTCCAATAACGATTCCTCGACCGGCACCGCGAGCCCGACGGCGTTAAACAATTCGGCTACCATCCGACCGTCAGTCGCGCTGGCCCCCGGGCCCACAGCGAACCCCGACGCCCCCCGACCGACTAAACAGGGCGTATTCGGCATCACACGGACAACCCGCCCCGTCCCCAGGCCCTCGCACAGCCGGTCGATCGTCACTCCGGCCGCGATGGATACGAAAAGCTTTTCGGGCGAAACACTCGCCCGCACCTCGGCCATCGCCCGCTTCATCATCTGCGGTTTGACCGCCAAGACGATCACGTCGGCCGCCGCCGCCACCGCCAGATTGTCCGCCAACAAGCGCACACCGACCACCTTGGATCGTAACGCCTCGGCCGCTGCCGCCACCGGATCGTAAGCGACAATGCGCGACGGTTCCAGCAGATTCGCCTCCACGAAACCGCTCGCCAACGCCTGAGCCATCTGCCCGGCGCCCACAAACCCCAATGTGATATCCAACGAGCCAAATTCCATGGGAGACAAACAGCCACAGGCCGCGAAACGATTCTAGCGGAGACGAGCACGTGTTCAGTCCCGACGGCCATGATGCTACGGCAAAGCGGCAAGGGCGGCAAGGTTGCCACCCATCCACACCACCCATCGGCCGACCAAGGGTGGAGCCCGCGGCCAGTTGCCGACAAGATCACGACGGCGAAGCTCGGACGAACCCAAGGCATGCTTCGACGGACTGAAAGTCCGTCGTACCCCAACGCCGAATCACGGGGGAAACGCGGTTGAATCGCCCGGCGGCTCATCCAGCCAATGAGTTCGGCCGATGGGCAAACCGTCGAGCACTTGCGTCACACCGCTTGGCCAGCGAATGGTCGCCCGAACGGAGTGCGAAGTGTTCGCAGTGTCATTTTCATTGGAAATGTCATTGGAAGTGGCGGCATCCGTGGTGGTGGGGCCAAGTCCAAATACGAGCAGCGGTTCGTGAGCCGACGCGAAACTGGTTCCGCCCGCGAGTTCCTGCATCCACCGACCACCGCATTCGACGGTGACGCGGACACCGACGCCGCGGCGGTTGAGCCCACGGCCACGAAACCGGAAGGCGACGCCTCGGGCCGGCGGCGAGTCATTCCGGAGCAGCGCGACTGGCGCGTTTTGATTCACGATGCAGACGTCCATGTCTCCATCACCGTCATAATCGGCCGTCGCCACGCCACGCCCCAAACGACGTTCCTTAAAAAATCCACCCGCACCCGCTGTGGTTTCTTGGAATCGCTTGCCGTCGTAGGCGAAAAGTTGCGGCGTCATCTCAAACACCGTCTGGCCACGAACCACGATCCGCTCGATGTGACCATTGGCAACGAGCAGCTCCTGGCGGCCGTCGCGATCGAAATCCTGCATCACGGTCCCGAAGCCAAGAAAAGGCAACGTTGGAGCGACCAGCCCCACAAGGCTGGTCACATCGCGCATGCCGCTCGAACCGAGGTTCTGATACAGCGTGTTGAAGTCCTGACGGAAATGCGTGCAATAAAGATCCAAGGTGCCGTTGCCGTCATAGTCGCCACACGCCACCCCCATGCTGGCCTGAGCGCCTCCGTTGCGGTCGAACGCGCACCCCATGATTACCGCCGATTCGCGGAACCGCCCTCCGCCTTCGTTGACGAACAGGAAGTTCGCCGACATGTCGTTCGCGACGTAGATGTCTACATCGCCATCGTTGTCGAAATCGGCCAGCGCCACGGCCAGTCCCCTGCCCGGCTCGACCGCCAGCCCGCGCTGCGCGGCCTCGGCGGTGAAGGACCCATCTCCTTGGTTGATGAAACACTCGTCCGGCGCAGCGGGAACATCCAGCGGGTAGCAGATGTGAGGCTGCCCATTTTTGTCGCAAGGAAGCGGCTTGCGCACGTCGTAGTCGCAATAGTTGGCGACATAAAGATCGAGATCGCCGTCACCATCGAGGTCGCCCCACGCCGCTGAACTGCTCCAGCGCGAGTCGCTTACACCGGCCGCCTCGGCGACTTCGGCGAATGTTCCGTCGCCTTGGTTTTTCCACAGCGTATTGCGGCCAACATTCGTGATGTAGACGTCGTCAAAACCGTCGGCGTCAAAATCGGCGACCGATACCCCTTGCCCGTAAAAGGGTTCGAAGATCCCAGCGGCCGCTGAAACGTCCTCAAATTGACCGGCGGGCGTTTGCCGCCATAGCCGGTCGCTTGGCTGATCCGCTTCCCCCGATCGCGTCGGATCGCCGCCCTGCCC
>JBJTOW010000257.1:0-3079 GCA_046074805.1 Planctomycetota bacterium
CGCCCTGGTGCGCGACTTGCCCCACCACCGGGAAGCGGAATTCGAAGTGCGGCGCGAACCAGTCCTGTTCGAACGCGAACCCCGCCGTCCGCATCTCGCCCAGCACTTCGGAAAAATCCTGCGCGACGAAATGCGGCAAGAGGAACCGGTCGTGCAACGCCGTGCCCCACCGCACCGGCCGCTCGCGATACGGCCGCTCCAAAAACCGCGCGACCAACGCCCGCATCAACAACTGCTGCGTCAAACTCATCCGCGCATGCGGCGGCATCTCGAAACCGCGGAACTCGACCAAGCCCAGCCGGCCGGTCGCCGAGTCGGGTGAAAACAGCTTGTCGATGCAAAACTCCGCGCGGTGCGTGTTGCCCGTCACGTCGACCAGCAAATGGCGGAAGACGCGATCGACCAGCCACGGCGGAACCGGGCCGCTCTCCGGCAGTTGCGTGAACGCCGTTTCGAGTTCATACACCGCCTCGTGCCGTGCTTCGTCCACCCGCGGCGCTTGGCTCGTCGGGCCAATAAACATTCCCGAGAACAGATACGACAGCGACGGCCGGTTCAACCAATACGCGACCATGCTCCGCAACAAATCGGGCCGCCGCAGGAAAATACTGTCCGCGGGCGTCGGCCCGCCGATCACCACGTGATTGCCGCCGCCCGTTCCCGTATGGCGGCCATCCAGCATGAACTTCTCCGTCCCCAGCCGCGACAGCCGCGCTTCCTCGTACAACGTCGTCGTGTTCTCCGACAACTCGGTCCAGCTTGCGGCGGGCTGCGTGTTCACCTCGATCACTCCGGGGTCGGGCGTGATCTTGAACAACTGGACGCGGTGATCGTGCGGCGGCGTGTAGCCTTCAATCCGCACGGGCATCCGCAGGTCGGCCGCCGTTTCCTCGATCGCCGCCACCAAATCGAGATATTCCTCCAGCCGGCTGAGCGGCGGCATGAAGACGTGCAAGACGCCGTTGCGCGCCTGCACGCATACCGCCGTGCGCACAATGCCCGCCGCCGACTCGCCCTTGGCGGGCACGGAGTGCGCCGATACGGCGTGGCCATTCCGGCCCGGTCCGCCGTCGCCGCCCTGGCTCTGGCGACCGCGATGAGCCGCCTCGTCCGCCGAGTGATCACCGATATTCGGCCAACGGCCGTCCATGAGCGCTTCCGCGAACTGCGCTTCGGGATCCGCCGAGTTTCCCGTTCCGGCTCCACCGTTCTGCGTCGCGCCGTTGCCAGGCGCGCCGTTCCCGTCCCTGCGGTTCACATTCGCGCCGTCGCGCGCCTCGGCGGTCCATTCCGGCAGACCGGCCACTTGATGAATCAACTGACGCTCGCGCGCCGCGACTCCCGACCGCCCCCACGCCATCGACCGCAGACGGCCGTTGTCACCCTGCCGCTGCCGCCGATCGTACGCCGGCAACGTGCCGCGTTCCGCGAACGGATCGATTTCATGGACGTGCTGAATGTCCCGCTCGGCGATCCAAGGGATGGAATCGAGCGGCAGCCGCAAACCCATCGGCGAATCGCCAGGGATCAAGAACATGTGCTCCTGGCGGAAGAACCACGGGCCGCTCCGCCAAACGATCTCGTCCACGCGTTGCCCGGCCCCGACCGATCGCGGGCCGGTCGCGTTCTCTCCGCGGCGGGACTCGGCCCGCAGCGGCAACGTGAAGCCAACGACCGACTGCAAACCGCGTTCGAACACCCGCGCGAGCCGCTCCCGCTCCTCGCGCTCGCCTAATCGCGATTCGAGCGGATCGACGTTCACGGGCAAACGCCGTTCTTTCCACAGGTAGTACCAGACATCCTCGTAGGCCGGAATGGCGTAATCCGGCGACACGCCGAGCCGGTCGGCCAAGCCGCGGATGAACTGTTTGGCTTCGACTTCGCCGAAACCGTACCCGCCGCGATCCTCGGCGATCCACTGCGGATCATGCCAAATCGGCTCGCCGTCCTGCCGCCAGTAGCACCCGAGCGCCCATCGCGGCAACGACTCGCCCGGATACCACTTGCCTTGGCCGAAATGCAGCAACGGTCCGGTCGCGAACCGCTTCGCCAAGCGGCGGAACAGATCGCCCGCCAACTGCCGTTTACGCGGGCCGAGCGCCGCCGTGTTCCACTCGGCGCCCTCCATGTCGTCGATCGACACGAATGTCGGCTCGCCGCCCATCGTCAGCCGCGCGTCGAGCCGTTCGAGATGCGTGTCAACCTCGCGGCCCAACGCTTCGACCCGCTGCCATTGCTCTTCCGTGTAAGGCTTCGTGACTCGCGGATCCTCATGGACCCGCTCGACTTTCATCTTCACATCGAACTTCACTTCGCAGGGATCGATCGCGCCGGTGACCGGCGCTGCCGAAGTCGGGTCGGGCGTCGCCGCCAACGGCAGATGGCCTTCGGCCGCGAACAGCCCGGACGTTGGATCAAGCCCAACCCAGCCGGCGCCCGGAAGATAGACTTCCGTCCAAGCATGCAGGTCGGTGAAGTCCCGATCCGTCCCGGACGGGCCATCCAACGACTTCACGTCCGGCGTCAACTGAATCAGATAGCCGGAGACAAACCGCGACGCGAGCCCCAAGTGACGCAACAACTGGGCGAGCAACCACGCCGAATCGCGGCACGAACCGCTTCCGAGCGTCAGCGTTTCTTCGCACGTCTGCACACCCGGTTCCATCCGAATCAGATATTTCACGCGGTGATGGATGAACTGGTTCACCGCCACGAGAAAATCGACCGTCCGCATCTTGCCGCGGCTCGACACCGTCGGCGCTTCCCGCAGCAAGGCCTGCATCCGCGGACCGGCGGGCAACGCTTGCCGATAGGGACGCAACTCGGATTCCAGCCACGTTTCGTATTCAAACGGAAACTCGCTCGCGTCCGGCTCGAGGAAAAAGTCGAACGAATTGATCACCGTCATTTCGGTGATCAAATCGACTTCCACTCGCAACGACTTCGCCGGCTTGGGAAACACGAGCCGCGCCAGGAAATTCCCGTGCGGATCTTGTTGCCAATTGAGGAAGTGGTCTTTCGGTTGCACGCGCAGCGAATAGCTGGTTACTGGCGTTCGGCAATGCGGGGCCGGCCGCAA
>JBJTOW010000258.1:0-7333 GCA_046074805.1 Planctomycetota bacterium
CGGATGCGGCGCCCTGGGCCGCGGCGGGCTGGGCTGCGGCGTCAAGTTTGGGGCGATGAGCGACATCGGCGGCTGTGACGAGCAGGCCGTCATCGTATTTGGCGGCGGTCACGGTGACGCGGAACCGGCTGTCGTCCGGCAGTTCGCGGAGCGAAATCTTGAAATTCGCCTTCGGACCATACGTGCCTTCGCCATCGAACTGCTCTTCGTTGGTGATCGCGGGCCGCAGCAACAGCCCGTCGGGGACGGTGGAGTAAGCTTGGCCTTTGGGATAGCCAGGGCTGCCGCGAAGGCACGCGAACACCGAGTGATAGATGCTGTCGAAATCCCGCCAGGCGCGGATCGTGTCGTTGCCGACGTACCCTTCGATAAACCGGAACTTGGTGCGCATGCGGAACGGTTCGTAGGCGAACGGCTTGACGGGCGCGAGTTCCACAACCTGGAAATCCTCGTTCCGCAACAGCAGGCTGTTCGCGCCCAAAATCAGGCGATCGGGACAGGGCGTTGGATTCACCGCCGTGCCAAGGTCGACGCGGAAATTCTGCACAACCGGTTTTTTAGCCGGATCGACGATGGCCCGCTCCAGTGCCTGCTGCGCGATTTGGAAGTAGGCTTCCAGCAGCAGCGGGGACAAGGCGAGCGTCTCGCGGTTGTTGAGGAAGCCTTCGCGGGAAACGGCGTCCGGGGGCAGAATATCCGTGAGGTTGTCGTCGATGAGCAGGAGTTCGCGGAGCGTGTTGCGATACTGGGCGGCAGTCAACCGGCGCACTCCGCCGTTCTTGGGCAGTGGACGGGAGCGGGCGGCGTTGACCTCCTGCTCAATCCAGTCCGCGACGCGGCGCCGCTCGTCCGCCGTCGGTTGCGGTTCATCCTCCGGCGGCATCGCTTCGGCGATCACTTGTTTGCGAATCGCTTCCCATAGTCGCATCTGGCGATCATCGAGCGTCGCGACCAAGTGGTCGACGCGAACGCCGGAGGTCGCCTTGTCCGCTTGATGGCAGCGGAGACAATGCTTGTCGAGGAACGGCTTCACGATTTGGGCGAACGGTTCGGCCGCGACGAGATCGGCGGAACCGGTGAAAACCACGAGCGTCGCCATGCACGCCGGTGTCAACCACTGTGCGATGGATGAAGCGTGAGAAATAGGTTGTGGCATTCGCGTATTCATGGCCTCCAAGGTAATCGCTCGATTAGCTTGGAAGAAAGAGGGAAACCGCGATGAGCGTCCCCGCGTCGGAGATATCCAAGAGCGTTCCGAACGGCGTTCGCTATCGCGTCGCCTGCGCGCGGACAGGCGAGGCGGTCTGTTTCGCGGAAGTCGATTGGCTGGCGTCGCGCGAACAAGCCATCGCATTCGCGGTGAAGCTCAAAGCGGCCGCTGCCGGCAATTATCGCGGCATCACGCTGACACTCGATTACCCTGCGATCGAATGCAAACCGACGGGCAATCCAACATTCCTCGAGCGACCCGGCCTCGACCCCTCATTCCGCGATCCAACTCATCCATCGTTGTCGCAGGCGATACTGACAGGCGAGCGAATGCCAACCGCACAGATTTTGTCATCTTTACACATCGAGGCTGATATTCTGACTCGTCTCGGGTTCGAGTTCGCGGCCATCGAGTGTCGATGCGACGACGCCACGTATGTGGCGGTGAACCACCGCTACGTGACTTTGTACTATTTCACGGCCTCATAATCGGTGCGTTTCCGGGTTGCGAGACGCCGAAATGCAAACTTTGCGACGGAATAGGAAGTCCGTCGTACCCAGAAGTTTCGAGTTGACCAAGCCCTACGCGCTGGCCGCTAACGGGCGATATCGTGGGTCGATCTTCATCAGTTCTTGGGCAAGAGCTTCGACTGTTTCGCGGATCTGCGTCTCCGTGTGAAGCGACGTGATGAAGAATCGCAGGCGAGCCTTTTCCTCTTCCACGGCCGGGTAAAGGATCGGCTGCACGTTGATGCCGCGTTCGAACATCGCCCGCGACAACCGTAGGGCGTTCGCCGAATTCCCCAGAATCACGGGCAGAATCGGCGTCTCGTTGCTAAAGCCGGTGTTCAGTCCCTTCGCCCTGGCGAGTTCCAGGAACAACCGCGAATTCTGCCGTAGTTTCGCTACTCGCTGTGGTTCGGCTTGCAACAGCCGCAAAGCTTCGAGCGCCGCTGCCGCGTTCGCTGGCGGCAAGCCAACGCTATAAACGAAGCCGGGCGCGGTGTACTTCAAATATTCGATCACTTCCCGACAGCCGCCGATATAGCCGCCGCAACTGCCAAACGCCTTACTTAGCGTTCCCATCCACAGATCGACATCTTGCGGATCGAACTGGTAATGCTCGGACATGCCGTGGCCGGAAGCGCCCATGGTGCCGATCGAATGCGCCTCGTCGACGAACAAAAACGCCTTGTGACGCTTCTTCACCTCGACGAACCTCGGGACGTTCGAAAAATCGCCGTCCATGCTGTACACGCCTTCGATCGCGATCACCACCTTGCGGTATTGATGACGCACTTCGCGCAGAATCGAGTCGACCGCCTGCCAGTCGTTATGCGGGAACGGACGTCGCCGGGCGCCCGAGAGCAGTGAGCCTTGGATGATGCTGTTATGGGCCAGGGAGTCGTGCAGGATGAGGTCGCCCGCGCCGAAAAGATGGCCGAGCGTTGTTTCATTTGTGGCGTGCCCGCCCACGTACACAATCGTGTCCGCGACACCGAGAAAATCGGCGATCTCCCGCTCCAATTGCCGATGCACGGTCTTCTCGCCCGAAACCAAGCGGCTCGCCGATACGCTCGTGCCGAACCGGTCGATCGCCGCCTTCGCCGCCTGCGATACGATCGGATCGCCCGACATGCCCAAATAGTTGTACGTCGAGAAACTCACCAGCTTCCGACCGCCAATAGTGGTCGTGTCGCAGGTGATCCCCTCGTGGACGCTGAAATATGGATTGGGAAGCCCAGTCGACTGCAGAATCGTCATGGTCTGCTTCAGCCGGAGATACTCGGGCATCCGCGCGAAATCGTAGCAGTCGAGCGGAATCTCACGCGGGGTGTCGCTAGCCAATTCGGCTCCGCCTGCCGCCGCTCCGCCTGCCGCCGCTCCGCCTGCCGCAAGCGTTCCCACGGCCGTTCCGCCCACCGCCGACAACGTCGCCAGACGCCGCGGTTCCGGTCCAAAATGAGTCTCGATCGCCGACACCACCTCGCGGCAAGTCGACATCGTCTGGAGCGTTTCCTCGGGGAAACGTCCCCCCAGAATGTCTTCCAGATTCGTCGCGATTTGAACGCGTTCGAGCGAATCGAGCCCGAGGTCGGTCACGATGTTCGTGTCCACAGACATTTCACGGGCCCGCTCTTTCGCCACGAGGCGAATTTGGTCGAACACCAAACGCAGCAGTACCTCGTTCACCGGTCCGGAAGGCGCGGCTGCGGCGTCGCGTTCAGCTGCTGCGCCGTCGGCCGAGACTGTTGTCGCGGAGGCCGAAGCCCCAGTGCCACTCGAGCTGGCGACCGAGGTTTGGTCCCATACGAACCATTGCTCGACGACCTGCAATTCACCCCGCAGGAACTCGTCCCGGCAGGCATGACGCTGGATCTTGCCGCTTGATGTTTTGGGAATCGATCCGAACCGGACCAACACGATCCCATCAGGTGGAATGTCATGCTCGGCGGAAACATTGCGGCGGATTGCCTGGAGCACATCGCCCCATTCCTTATGGCGAGCGCGTTCCACCTCGGCCACCACGACCAATCGTTCCCGACCGTGCATGTCGACCGCGAACGCGCCGACCGCGCCGGCTTGCAACCGCGGGCTGGAACGCTCAACCGTCAATTCAATGTCCTGCGGATAGCGGTTGACGCCGCGAATAATGATGAGATCTTTCAGGCGGCCGGTGACGAACAGCTCGCCGTCCTTGATGAATCCCAAGTCGCCCGTGCGAAGGAACGGACCGCGTCCGTCCCGCAAACGCGCCTTGAACGTAGCCTCAGTGGCTTCCGCGTTTTTCCAGTAACCGGCGCCGCAGCTCGGGCTCTTCACCCAAATCTCGCCGACCTGGTAATCCGGTAACGGGTCGAAAGTGCCGGGCGAAACGACAAGCACTTCCTCTTCGGGTAACACATGGCCGCAGCCGACAACTTCGCGGGCCGAAGCATGGCTTTGGTCCACTGGCACAACGCGGTGTTCGTCCAAGGCGCGGCCATCCACCACCAACGTCACGGGCTTTTGGAACTTGTAGGCCCCGGTGACAATCAACGTGGTTTCCGCCATCCCATAGCAGGGAAAAAACGCCTCGCAGCGGAACCCGGCAGGTTCGAACCGTTGGCAAAAAGCCTCCAACGTGCTCGGCCGAATCGGCTCGGCGCCATTGAAAGCCACCCCCCAGCAGCTTAGGTCAAGCGTCGCAAGTTCCGCATCGGTGACCTTTTGAACGCACAGGTCGTAGGCGAAATTCGGTCCACCGCTGATGTGGACTTTGTGCTCGCTTATGCCCCGCAGCCAATGGATTGGTTTCTGCAAAAACGCCATCGGCGACATCAACATCGTGCTGCGGCCCATGAACAACGGGCTTAGCAGGCCGCCGATCAGCCCCATGTCATGATAGGTCGGCAGCCAGCTTAGCCCGGTGCCATCGCGGGCCGGTTCGAAGGCGTGGGCGATCAAGCAGGTGTTGAAGACTAAGTTGCCGTGGGTCAGCATCACTCCCTTGGGAGAACCGGTCGATCCGGAAGTGTATTGCAGCACCGCCAGATCGTCGCCCCGAATCGTCTCCGGCCGCCACTGCCCAGCGTTCGCCCGATCCAATCGATCGGTCGCCAACCATATCAAGTCGCGTAGCCGTGGCGCCTCGTCCAGCAGTCCGTCCTGCATCCGATCCGTCACGTCGCTGACCGTCAACGCCACTTTCGCGGCGCAGTCGTCGGAGATCGTTTGGATCCGCTCCATGTTCCGGTTGCGCCGCGGGGGAAACGCCGGAACGGCGATGGCGCCTGCGTAAAAGCAACCGAACAGACCGGCCGCGAAGTCCAGCCCTGGCGGGTATAGCAAGAGCACCCGCTCCCCTCGCACGCCGATCTCCTGCAACCGCGCCGCCACCGTGCGGGCGCGCAGTTCCAATTCGCCGTATGTCCACTGCCCCTGGATTTCCTCTCCGGTCCAACTAGCCAATGCGACCTGACCGGCCTGACGCTCCGTCCAGTACTGGAGCGCGTCGACAAGATTTGTCTGGGGCGGCGAGTAGGGGGCTAAAATGCGATCGAGTTTCACCGGTGACACACGCTCCCAACCTAAGAGGGTCAAACCCCGACTAGTCCTATCCCTGGACGATCTAGCCCGACGCTGGTGCGCCGTAACTTTTCATCGTCCGATCGGACCGTCGACATAATGTAGTCAAGCATGGCGAGCAGGTTGAATTTTGTTCGTCGCCGCCTCGATTTTTCCGATCCCGTTCCACGCAAGTCACTTACGACGCTCAGTTCAGTTTGCATCCTAGCGAAAAAACCTACCCTACCAAGACCATGTTGTCCCGGTGGATGACTTCTTCGTACGGCCGATGCCCCAGGATTTCGGTGATTCGCTGCGACTGGCTCCCCTTAATGCGGGAAAGCTCGCCCGCCGAGTAGTTGGTCAGTCCGCGCGCGAACTCACGCATCGACTCCGACCCGCGCTCCTCGCCGAGGAAACACAAGCTCACAACATCACCCTTCTGGAAATCCCCCTCCACCGCCACAATCCCCACGGCGAGCAGACTGCCTCCCTGACGCTCGACCGCCGCCCGCGCACCGGAATTCACGAGAATCTTTCCGCGTGATGTGGCCGGTGCCCCGATCCAACGCTTCAAGGCGCTCACCGGCTTCGATTGCGGGTAGAACAGTGTTCCGAGCGGTTCCCCTTGAATCAGCCCCGTCAGCACATGCTCCCGTCGCCCGTTGGCGATCACCACCGTTTCTCCCGACCGGGCGCACAATTGCGCGTTCTTCAGCTTGCTTGCCATTCCTCCCTTGCTGTAACCCGTTTTCTGATCGCAAACTAAACCCATGATCCGGTCGTCAAACCGAGCCACGGCTGAAACGACGGTTCCGTGTTCGTCCAGAAGTCCGTCGACAGTGGACAGGATGATCAACAGCGGCGCCGCAAGCAAGTTTGTCACCAACGCCGCCAATTTGTCGTTGTCGCCAAATGTGGTTTGCAGTTCCTCCACCGAGACCGTGTCGTTCTCGTTAATGACAGGGATCACGTTGGGATATTCGAGCAGGCGTCCCAACGTGTTGCGAACATTGAGGTAACCCACGCGGTTTTGGAAATCGTCCGCGCCCAACAACACCTGGGCCGCATGGAACGCACCCTTAGTGGTACCAGTGCCCGTCGGGGCTTCGCCATTGCCCGACCCCTCAGTCGCCGTGGCGGTGGAATCGGCCGAAGTAGACGGGCGGCCAGTCACGGCCGCGGTTGGGGCCATGTGCTTGCGAAACTCGTCGTTGTACGCCTCGATCAATTTCGCCTGGCCGACCGCCGCGACCGCCTGCAACTCGGCCAGATCCCCTGGACGCTTGGTGTACCCGAGCGTGCTCATACCGGCGGCGACCGCCCCGGAACTGACCAGCACCACCCGCCGCGTCCGCCGCAGTGCGACCAACTGTTCCGCCAAGTGACCGACCCGGCGCCGATCGATGTAGCCCCGTTCATCCGTGAGCACTCGCGTGCCCACTTTCACGACCACGGTATGCGCTTCGGCGGCCAGTGTGCCGCGATGTTCCCGCTCGTCTCGTTCGTCCCGCTCGACACGTTCCTCACGCTGTTCGCCGTTGCCGCCCGCATCCGCGCCTGCCATGCCTACCCTGCCTCCCTATCCGATAGTCCCGCCCCGTTGACGGCCCAAAGGGACCGTCGCCAACCTTGGACGGAATCGGTTGTGGCGATTGTAGCGGTCCACGTTCGATTCGGAAAAGCCAATCGAGCGGTGGGCCGAACGTGTTCAACCCAAGGCTCGAACGGTAATTGGGGTGACCTGACCGCAGACGGCGTCCCGGCGGACGGGTTGATCGATTGTTAAGCGCCGCGGCAAAGCGCGCCGATGCGACCCTCTGGGAGGAAGATGCGTCCCCGCCCCTATGACCGTTACCCGCGTTGCCATACCCGCCGCCGCGATCGCGACGCTGCTAGGACTAGCGGTAGCGGCGCAGGCAGTGGCGCGCGCCGCTGATCGGCCGATTCCCGAGCGCTTGCCAGCGCCTAGCGACGAGTCGACTGGAGGCTTGACCGGCGGTTCACCCGTTGATTCGCCCTTTGGTTCGCCGGAGGAATCGCCGGCGGAATGGTTTGCGGGAGCGTCCGATCCGCC
>JBJTOW010000259.1:0-5255 GCA_046074805.1 Planctomycetota bacterium
GACGAGCGATCACGGTTCCCAAGTTGTTTCGCTCTTGGGTCGCTCGTCGTTTCGCTGTTTGAGCGTTCGCTTCAACGAGCCGCCGTCCGTGGGGTGAAAGCGGTGCCTTCGGCCCCGCACTCCAAAGACTGTTGCGTAGGCGACGACGTTTTTGGAGTGCGGCGCCCTCGGGCGCCGCTTTTGCACCGCCGCCGCCGCTTTAAGTTGACGTGCGATCACGGTTCCCAAGTTGTTTGGCTCGTGTTGACTGAATCACCATCGTGAAACACAACGGAATGTCTCAGCGCGAGAGGAGCGTGGAAATCATGCTCCCATCACGAGCGAAGGTCATCATCCACCGCCGCGGCGATTGCCAGTCCAAGAAGTCCGTCGCGCCGAGCAAACGGATGCTCAACAAATCTCTAGCCTACGGAATCGCAGGCCCGGGCAAGTTGCCGCTGGAGCTTCAACGCCGCATCGAAAGTCAGGCGTCCCTCGGCCGTATGGCGATGGATCTGACGAGCTATGACGAAGCTGTCACGCAAATAGCCAATGTAGATGTGACGATGGCGCTGGCGATCGGTCACCGACAACATAACCTGTTGCTCAGACTTGTCGCCTTGACCACCATTGCCTTCAACAAACTCACGAGGAAGGCGGTTGTGAATCGAGCTCATGGATGCGTCTCCACCAAAGGCGAACCATCAGGGAACGTGAATCGGCATGCCGCGTCTCTCGCCCAAAAAATCACCCTGCGGCCGCGAACGCAAGCCGGCGGTATCTTCGAGCGAACTCCAGCGTCACCAACCCGCGACGTCTCAGGATTGTACGCAGAGGACACGGAATCGCCATGGCGCTTGTCGCACGATTCTGTCCAGCAATTCCGCCCTGCGATTCCGTCTCGCGAATCTAACTCGCGCGAATCTAACTCGCGCGAATCCGCCGCGCGAATCCGCCGCGCGAATCCGTCTCTCTGATTCCGATGACTCGCCAGCTAGCAGTCGAGCCGCTTGAAGAAAAACAATTGCCCACCGGCGGGCGTGTCGGCGCCAGCATGTCGAAAACCGAACTGCTCGTAGGTTCGTTTCGCCCGCCCATTATTCACGTTTACTTCGAGAGTCAGTTTCACACAGCCCCGCTCGCGAGCCACTCGCTCGACGGCGGCGAGCAGCGAACGCCCAATTCCCCGTCCGCGATACGCCGGTAACACCGCCAAATCATGGATGTTGATCAACGGCCTTGCCGCAAACGTCGAGAATCCCAAAAAGCAGGTCGCAATACCCACCGCCGTTCCCCCCGAGTAGGCCAAAAACACCATCGTCGCTGGATGGCGACGCAAACCGGGAATCAAGTCAGCCAACACTTCCGGTCCGAGCGACCGGCCGTTTCCCATCGGATCGCAGGCGTATGCCTCCGTCAGCGCGACAATATCTCGCTGATGATCAGGATTCTCCAAGTCGGCTAACGTCGCCACCACCTCGTCGCCAACTTTGAACTCCACCATCCATGCCCGCCGTTGACGATCGTCCGCGACGACTGCCTCCCGACTTCGCTCGCCGCCGCTTTCTAGGCTGAGACAGCCGGGCCATGGCCACGCACCCGCAAGTTCAGGAACTCGACGCCGAGCGCAAAAGCCATCGCGAAATAAATGTATCCCTTGCCGATTTCGGTGCCGACACCTTCGGCGATCAGCATGACGCCTATCAAGATGAGAAAGCTCAACGCGAGCATTTTGATCGTCGGATGTCGCTCCACGAACTCGCTGACCGCGTTGGCGAACACCAGCATCACTCCCACCGCGATCACCACCGCCGCGATCATCACCCAAATCGCCTTCGCCATGCCGACAGCGGTAATCACCGAGTCGATGGAAAAAACGACGTCCAGCACCGCGATCTGGCCAATGATCGCCCCAAAGCTAGCTCTCCCCGCACCATCCGTTTGCTCCGCGTGACCTTCGATCTTACGGTGGATTTCCAATGTCGCCTTAGCGATGAGGAACAACCCGCCCGCCAACAAAATCAGGTCACGCATCGTCACATTCACGACATGTTCCCGAGTGTGCTCGGAGACCGAAAGTTGTTCCAGCCATCCGTCCAGCCACCCGAGATGCGCTAGCGGCTTCGTCAACCCCAACACCCAGGAAATCGAGAGCAGCAAAAGCACCCGCGAGACCACCGCCACTCCTAATCCGATGCGACGCGCCTTGGCTTGCTCGGCGACCGGCAATCGGGAAGTCAAGATCGTGATGAAGACGATGTTGTCGATGCCAAGCACGATTTCCATGCAGGAAAGTGCCACCAGCGCAACCACATGATCCATGGAACAACTCGCTTGCCACGCCGCCTCGGCGACGACCGCTTCAAAGGTTTACGAACTCGCATACCTCCGCCCGTTATAGCCATGCTGGCGCTACCGGCAATGACCACCCGCCCTCGTTGCCCCAATTTCTCGCCTTGCCCAAAACGGCGGTGATCGGGATGATTCGGCCACGTTGAAGTTCCGAAACCGAAGGGAATTCGATGGCCCGACGCGTCACTAACCCGGCTATTGCGATCGGCGTTCCGTCTGAAGACGCCATCGTGGCAGCGCGCGTCGATGCGGCACTCGGCTCGTTCACCCGCCACGCGTTCGCGCGCACACAGCGGCTGGTTTTTTGCATCGCCTGCCTCGTAGGGGTGACCGGTTGCGGAGCCGTCATCGCGCCCTGGATGGGGCCTCGAGCCGTTCGAACGCCAACCGCTACGGCCATCGACAACCCGTTGCTGCTTAACGTCGCCGACCGGGAACTGCTCTGGAACCAGTTGGTCGACGAACTCGACGACTACTTCCGCATCGCGCGTGAGCAGCGGATTCAAGAAACCGGCGGCGTCCTCACCGAGGGCCGTATCGACACGCATCCGGCAATCGGGGCCACGTTGCTCGAACCTTGGCGGCGCGACAGCACTCCGGGCTTCGAACGATTGGAAGCCACGCTCCAATCCATCCGCCGGCGCGCGATCGTGCGCGTGATCCCCGGCCAGGGTGGCTACTACGTCGAGATACAAGTCATTAAAGAACTGGAAGATGTCAGCCAGCCCGACCGCGCGACAGCCGCTAGCCCCACGCGACGCTACGACGGCTCGCTCGTCCGCGGGAACGAAAGCGTTCAGGGAGCGCCGCAAACACTCGGTTGGATCACTCTCGGCCGCGACCTGTCGCTCGAACAACAGATCCTCACCGAACTCGCCGCCCGGCTTCGCTAAGCCCAACGCGCTCGCGTACGCTCACGCCGCCGCCGGACTACGCGAAGGCTTTGCCAGCAGACGACGGATCAATCGCGGCGAATCGTCGGCCCGCAATTCCGGGTCGCCTCGATAAGCGTCGAGCACTAACTCCAATTGCTCGGCCGCGTTCTGCGACGGGTCCAGAAAGAGCCATTTTTGGCCCTTTACCACACAAGCTCCGCCTGGGCAGCCGTCGAGCCATTCCTGGCGAACGCGATACCCTTTGCGGATCGCAAAATCCAAAGCCAACTCCAGCGTTTCCAGCGTATGCATCAGGCGCTTCCGGCAACAGAACCATTTCGGGCGATCTGGGAAAGGTCTGCCGATTGTAGGTCGACCCGCTACAGCAGCCCAGGGCAATTCACCGATCAACCTTTCTGCCGCTAACCCGATGCCGCATCAATAATTGGGATGCGCAGTCCAGATAGTTCAGGCAGCTCTGGAAAGGCAGGCGGAAGGCGTGGAGTCTGCGGACCCTGGCGAGCCATGCTGGGCCAAGCTCTCCGCCGGTGAGTGGTCGAACGAGTTCGAGCGGCACCAACCGGACGCTTTGTCGTCCGGTGACTCGCCGTCAGGGTTGTTTTTGCGGACCGCCGCCCGCCTTAGGGTGGCTGGGAAGAAACCGAGTCAACATGTCCGATTCGACGCCGTCGATCGAAAGTCTCCAGCAGCAAATCGCCACGCTGCAGGCGCAGTTAGCGCAGGTCCAGAAGCTGACCGCCATTGGCGAATTGATGAGCACAACGACGCACGAGTTCAACAACGTGCTAATGACGGTCATCAATTACGCGCAACTTGGCTTGCGGCACAAGGATGAGCCAACGCGGGACAAGGCGTTGGAAAAAATCTTGGCGGCCGGACAGCGGGCCGCCAAAATTACGAATCTCGTGTTAGGGGTGGCGCGAAATCGGTCGACATCTTTCGAACCAACGGACCTTGATCGGTTGGTGAACGAATCCATGGTGCTTCTGGAACGGGAGATGATGAAGTACCGGATTCGCGTCGAGTCGCAGTTCGCGGCGTCGCCGCCGGTCTGGGCGATCGGCAACCAGATCCAGCAGGTTTTGCTGAACCTAATCATCAACGCTCGACAGGCGATGAAGGGCGGCGGGACTCTGGTTTTGCGGATCGCGCCGGACGCCGACCAGGAGATGGTCGACTTGACGGTGCGGGACACGGGGAGCGGCATCGCGGCGGCGGATCTGCCGCGGATTTTCGACCCGTTTTTCACCACCAGGCGGGGCCGGATGAAAGCGGACACGGCGGCACCGGCTTGGGACTGGCCGCCTGCCGGACGATCATCGAGTCGCATCGTGGACGGATTCGCGTGGAAAGCACGGTAGGCCGGGGAACCGCGTTCACGATCAAATTGCCGGTGGCGAAAGCGAAACCTATCGCGGTCGATTCGTCCCCGACGGCGGCCGCCGCCTTGTCCGCCGGTCGTTAAACATCGGAAGCGGTGCCTGGCGATCCTCGCAGATCGCCTCCCAGCGTGCCGCTCTGCCCGGTCCTGTCCATCCCCTCTCAGGGTCGCTCATTTCGCTCTTGTGGCATTTCCCTGAATTTCGCTACGATCCAAGGTTAAGGAGCGACAGGGACGTCTCGCTCGGAAAGGACTCCTTACGATGGAAATCGCACTGCGTGAACTTGCCGAGCTTGTTGGCGGACGGCTAACGGGCGATGCGGAACTGGGGATTCGCGGCGCTGGAACCTTGCGGGATGTGCGAGCTGGCGAGATTACGCTCGTCGACAAGCCGAAATTGGCACCGCAGCTGGCGGCGAGCGCGGCGGCGGCGGCGGTCGTCTGCGAAGGGTTCGCGCCCGCCGGGCTGCCGCACATCACCGTGGCGAATGTGCATGCCGCGTTCGCGCTCATCGTGCGGCGTTTCCGACCCGCCGCCCCGGCCGCTCCAAGGGGCGTGAGCGCCCAAGCCGATGTCCATCCAACCGCCCGTATTGGCGCGGACGTGACGGTGTGCGCTGGATCCACGATTGGAGCCGGCGTGGAAC
>JBJTOW010000260.1:0-2774 GCA_046074805.1 Planctomycetota bacterium
CCGCTCCTTCGCGTCGATCAACCGCTCTTCGCTTTCGCCAACGTGGCTTATCGGCTCAAAAGTTCTTCCTCCGAGCCGTACGCGAAAGCGACGGAGCGGTTCGCGGTTAGTTCGCTGATGCACACGGCGACGCCCGCGCAACTGGCCGCCGCAAACGCCGTGGCGACAGACCGGCCTGAGCGGCTGATTGACGACTTCGCCCAAGGCTGGCGGGATTGGTACACGTTGTCAGCGGACAACCCGCATCACTGGGAGTATTCGACCAGAAAGCTCAGCGATCCGAAGTGGCAAGGCCAGTCCGGCCAGCGGCTCGCCGTTACGGTTTCCGCCGCCAAGTCGAATACGCTGGTCGTCGTGCTCACGGAAAACTTCTTTCGTTCTTACCGGGGGAAACAACGTGAGTTTGTCGCGGTAGCCGAATTGGCGGGCGGTCCCGACACGCAAACCGTCGTCTTCGCCTCCGAGGACTTCAAGACGGTCGAGGGGGAATCGCTGTCGGGTTGGTCGAACGTTGATCTGCTTTCGTTCCGCGCTTACTACGAGAAAGGTGGGAGCCTGATTGGCAGTAAAGCGTGGGTTGGTCCCCAACCGATTTTTAAGCAGTTGGAGTGGCGGGCGTCGGCGAATTGAGTGAGGCTCGGCGCGGCCGCGGTTGTTGAAACAGCCACTCCCATCGGTCGCGATCGCCCCACAGCCACCTAGAAAACACGATCACGGAATGACGAACACTTTCGCTCCCGGACCAGCTGCCAATACGGTCCGCACGGCCGATGGCAAAATTCTTCCGACACCTGCCGGCTGGATTCTTCTCCCGCCCGGCGACCCTGGGTTGACTCGCAGGGTCAAGGCGGCTGGCGAACATTGGGTGGTGCAAGAGCGGAAGGGCCGCAAGATCTTTTCGCGCGGTGTGTGGGCCCCGGCAGCTACCGTCGAACGGATTCGCGTGGAACTGGCAGCCGAACGCTCGACGGAAAGTTTCGCCAAACGCAAAGTGGCCGACGCGAAGCGTCGCGAGAAGGTCCAGGCGGAATACGTTGAGGACTTCACGGGCGCCGTCTTGGCGTTTTTAGACTTTCATCCCAGCCATGCCGCGTTGGCCGAACGGCTGTCCAAAGCGGTGGCCGCTCATGCCACGCCGGTGGGAAGCGGCACGGTCGCCCGCACGAAACGGATTCCGGTCGAACAGCGGGCGGAAGCGGCCGTGATCGCCTGGATGCGACATCAAACCACCGTCTACGATTCCATGTCGATTCCACGGATTAAGGGCCAACGGCGCGAAGTTCGCCGCCTGCTGGCTCAACGTTCGAAAGAGTTACTCGGACGTTATCGGCGGGGAGACGTGAGCGGCGGCCATTGCCCCTTGAAGCAAGCTCTGTCCACCACAGCGCCTGTTTCGTGATCATCGTCCCCACGGCGTAATTGGAGGCACAATCCCTCCCACTGCCCGTTGAACGGCCGCAGGATAGAATGTCGTTGACACGTTTCCACTCATGGGAGGTTTTCGCGATGCAACGGTTCATCAAGGCGTTTTTTGGGGCAGCGTTGGTAGCGAGCGGAACTTTTGCGCAGTTGGGGTGCTCGACCAGCGGCGGCCCGGAAACGGTGAGTAGCTCGGCGAGCGGCGATGCCTCGGGTGGCGGGTCCGCGAATGGTGGTTTGTCGGCAGCGGGCGCGGATAGCGAAAACGCTGGCGATGAGGCGCCACGGCCTCCTAAAGATCCCAACGCGAAGTACCAGTTGGTGTCGGTGGAAGTGCCCACGATGAGTTGCCCTTTCGCGTGCTGGCCCAAGGTGAAGAAGACCTTGGAAAAGCAGGCAGGCGTGGGCGATGTGACCCTGGCTCCGCAAAAGGAAGCCGACGCCATCGATAAACCGGTTGTGATCGTCGAAGCGACCGATGCGTTCCAAGTCGAAGCGGCGTTCGCGGCCTTGACGGAAGCCGGTTTTGGCGGCGCCAAGTTGGCGGCGGCGACTGCTTCTCCAACCAGCGAGGAAACGCCGTCTGCCCGTGCAGCCACTCCGTAGCACCATGGCCAAAGCTGAAAGCGCCGGAAAGGACACTCGTTAAACGAGTGTCCCGATTGTGCGTCAAGCCAGCTTGGCAATGGACTTACAGTCCGTCATACCCGACAACCAAGAGGCGACGAAAACTCGCTTCCAAGTCGCCGAGTAACCTGCGAACCGCCAATGAACTCACCGGTCGAAAGCCACGCCAATCTCCAGAGCGGTTTTCCGTTGTTCCGCGATTGGGACTTGTACGCTCGAATCGTGCATCACAATTGGATGCGGCATGTCGAGGTGTCCGATTGCGTGGCCAAACGTCTATCTGGCTTCGACCGGCCACTGCGAGTGATTGATCTTGGATGCGGCGATGGTCAGTTGTCGCGTCGCGGATTACGCTCGACGCATGTAGCCGGTTACACGGGCGTTGACTTGTCGGCCGGGGCGCTGGAGACCTTGCGACGTTCGCCACCGGCAGGTCGAACCAACAACGCCGCTGTGGAGACTCGGCAAGCGGATCTACGGGCTGCGGCGGCCGAATTACCGACCTCCGAGTTCGACGTGGTACTCGCGAATTACTCGCTGCATCATCTGTCGCCAGACGAGAAGCGAGAGACGCTCACCCACATCCGCCGGGGCTTACGAGCCGACGGCGTGCTCATTTGGTCCGACATTTACCGGCGACCTGGGCAAAGCCGTCTTGGCTATTTGGAGTCGCTTGAGCGGCGGATTCGTGGCGAGTGGACGCTGCTCTCGGAGACCGAGATCGCCCA
>JBJTOW010000261.1:0-6911 GCA_046074805.1 Planctomycetota bacterium
GTCGAAACGCCACTCCGAGTACGACGGCCTTAGATTTTTTCGTTGTCCCGAGTGCTCTCCCCGATTTTGGTCTGTAAATCGGCGGGAGTGTGCGATTTACGCCGTGGCGTAGCGAGTCGGATCGGCGACGCCAGCGTCGGCGAAGCCGCGGCGACGCAATAGACACGAATCACACCGGCCACAGGCGCGTCCCTCGCTGTCTGGATCGTAGCAACTGGTTGTCAGCGAGTAGTCGACGCCCAGGTCCACTCCGCGCCGAATGATTTCGGCCTTCGTCCAGTGGATCAGCGGCGCGTGGATGGTCACGGGACGTTCGCCCATTACCGACGCTCGCGTAGCCAGTCGCGCCATCGCTTCAAACGCCGCGATGTACTCTGGCCGGCAATCCGGGTAACCGCTGTAGTCCACGGCGTTCACACCGACAAACAAATCGCCCGTGTCAAGCGTCTCCGCCCATCCCAAGGCGAGCGACAGGAAAATCGTGTTTCTTGCCGGCACATAGGTCACCGGAATGCCGTCGCCAATCTCGGCGACATCCCCGTGCTTGGGCACGGGAATATCGTTGGCCGTCAACGCCGAGCCTCCGAACGGCCGCAGGTCGATGTCGACGACGATGTGCCGAGCGACACGTCGATCCCGCGCGATCGCGGCCGCCGCCGCCAACTCAACCGCGTGTCTTTGTCCGTATCGAAAGCTGATCGCGCACGCTTCGTAGCCGGCCGCTTGGCAAATCGCCAACGCGGTCGCCGAATCCAACCCGCCGCTCAGCAATACGACCGCTCGTTTCGCGGCTGCCATTTCCCTTTTCTCCGCGTTTTCCGCATTTTTCGCGACTGCCACGACTGCCGCGACTACCGCTCATCTCCGCCCCATTCAACTCGTCCGACGCCGATTCGATGCGAGGGATTGAGCCGCGTCTCAGGCCTCACCGGGTCGCAATCGGTTCACTGGGGAGAGTAAGGTCGATGTCCAGCGTGCGAGAATCGTCCGATGTCGCATTGCGGACGATCGTCAGTTTGACCTGGGCGCCGAATTCGCATTGCTCCAGCGCCTCGAAGAGATCGTCTTGGCGAACGATTTTTCGTCCGTTGAGCGCCACGATCACATCGCCTAGACGCGTGACCGTCGAACGGTCCGTGGCCACGCCTTGCAAGCCGGCGGCGGCCGCCGCGCCGTTCGACTGCACGCCTTGGATCATCACCCCAGACAGCCCCAGTTGGCTCATGATGGCGTCGGGAGCGATCCGCACCCCGAGCACGGGCCGCACGGCCCGGCCGTACCGCAACAGCTGCGGCACTGTCCGATTCACCATGTCGACGGGAATCGCGAAGCCGATCCCGGCGGATGTCCCCGTGGGACTGTAAATCGCGGTGTTGACGCCGATAAGTCGGCCGGCGCTGTCCAGCAGTGGCCCACCCGAGTTCCCGGGATTGATGGCGGCATCCGTCTGAATCACGCCTTGGATCAATCGGCCGTTTCGTGCGGGTATCTCCCGCCCTAGCCCACTGATAATCCCCGTCGTCAACGTTTGGTCCAGCCCGAACGGGCAACCGATGGCGAACACGCGTTGTCCCACTTGCAGGTCACGGGACGCTCCGACCGCCACAGGCTTCAATCGTTCCCGCGGCGCGTTGATCTTGAGCACGGCCAAGTCGCGGTCTTCCGCCAATCCAACTACTTCGGCATCCCAAGTTGACTGGTCGGCGAGCGTCACGCGCCACCGCTCACCTCCTTCCAACACGTGGAAGTTGGTGACGACATGTCCCAACGCGTCCCACATGAAACCGGTGCCGGTGCCGCTGGGCACCTCCACCGCGTTGAACCCAGGCCCTAACTGCACCGAAGCCGTGGCGATCGACACGACCGAGTCGTTCATCCGCTGGAACAATTCAATGGTCGCCTTCTCGTCCTCCGCCAGATCGCCGCGTGGAGTGACGAGCCGAGGCACTGCGTTGGGATCGCCGCCCTGCCCCGCACCCCGCCATGAACCGCGGAACGACTGCACCAACGAGATTCCGACCAGCACGACCAGCACGATCAACAGCGAGGCCAATAGAGGCGGCACCCCGCCGCCAGAACCGTACGGCTTGTCCACGGCGGGGCCGGTAGGTCGGTTTGAGGACGAGTCAAAAGGTGGATCGGCCAATGGGTCGCTCGCGTTCATGTTGACACGAACCCGCACAACGGTTGTGATAGACGATCCTCAATCGTACCGCTGGGGCCGCGTCCGGGCAAAGGGACGCTTCGCCGGCTGTCTCAATTGTCCGCACCATTCGCCCTCCACCAACTCTCGCCTCATTCCCCGACCGTCCGCATCGAAGCGGCAAGGAATTCGCGTCCATGGCGCAGTCGTTTCCATTGCATGCTCATTTCGTTTTCGGGGTTCGCAACTCCGCCGGATTGGTCATCTCCACGTTATCGGCGATCTTGGCCGTGATCGCGACGCTTGGATCGACGAGCGATTGTCTCGCCCAGCCTCCAAAGGGTGCGCAGGCAACGCGGCCAGGCCACGCGATCGTGTCGAGCTTCGAACGGTTCCACGTGGCGGAAGACAGCGACTTGACGCGCGGCGGGCAACTGCTGGTCGGCGAGCTGAACTGCGTTGCCTGCCATGCGGTGGAAGGTCCGCTGGCGAATGTGGTCGCCGCGAAAAAGGCGCCCATCCTCGACAACGTCGGTAAGCGAGTGCGTCCGGAATTCCTCCGGGAATTCCTCCTCAATCCGCAGACCGCCAAACCGGGCACGACGATGCCGCACATGCTGACAAACGGCTCGGACGCCGAACGCGAGGCCCAAGCCGACGCGTTGGTGCATTTCCTGTCGCTCACTGGCGCGTTGGTCGAAGGCGCCGCCGCTCCACAAGCCGCCAAACGCGGCGAACAACTGTTCCATCAGATCGGGTGCGTGGCCTGCCACGACCGGCAAACGGCCGACGCTCAGCCGCTGCCCGACTCCGTTCCGCTCGGGACGCTCAGCAAGAAGTACAGCCTGCCGTCGTTGCAGCAGTTCCTCGCCGAGCCGCTGGCGGTCCGTCCATCCGGCCGCATGCCGCACTTGAATCTCACCAGCGATGAATCCCGCGATATCGCCGCCTTCCTGCTGCGCGATCTGCCGATGTCGGCGAATCTGCGATACACCTACTACGAAGGAAGGTGGGAGAAGCTGCCCGATTTCGCGACGCTGACGCCGAAAAGCACCGGTACCTCGACCGGCTTCGCGCTACTGCATGGGCGTGGCGACGACTTCGCCCTGCGATTTGAAGGCTATGTGCAAATCCCGCGCGACGGCTCGTACCTGTTCCGAATCGGCTCGGACGATGGCTCGCGGTTGCTCATCGATGGCCGCGAGGTGGCCAAAGTCGACGGCATTCATCCGCTGCAATTCGGCGAAGGACGAATCGATCTGAAGGCGGGCGCTCGGAAACTGACGGTTGAGTTCTTCGAGCAGGGAGGCGGCGAAGAGTTGCAGGCGGAGATCGAGGGTCCGGGGCTTTCCCGACAGCCGCTCGAATCGCTGGTAACGATCGATGCGACCCCGCCCGCGACAGCGCGGTTACGTCAGTTCGTCGCTGATCCGGTGAAGGCGGAAGAGGGCCGCAACCTCTTCCAGAAGCTGAACTGCGTGGCTTGCCACGCGCTCGGCAAACAGCCGGAGACGGCGGCCACCGCGCCGCGGCTCGCGGCGCTCAATGCCGACCGCGGATGCCTCGGCGGCCTGCCTGACCCGCTCGGCACTGCCACGCCGCGTTTCGCCCTGTCCACTCGCCAGACGGCGGCGCTCCGCGCTGCGGTTCGAGCTGTGTCGATGGGCGGCGGAGCCCCTGCCAACGCCGCGCAGGACGCTATCGATCGCACGCTCACGACGTTCAATTGCTATTCATGCCATCAACGCGGAGGCAAGGGCGGCGTGGCCGAGACGCGAAACGCTTCCTTCATCACCAACCAGCCCGAAATGGGCGACGAAGGACGTATTCCACCGCACTTGACGGGTGTCGGCGCTAAACTCACCGCCGAATGGCTCGGCCATGTGTTCAACAACGGCGCGAAGGATAGGCCGTACATGTTCACCCGGATGCCGAAATTCGGAACCGCCAACGTGGGCCATTTGGTGGCAGCGCTCGCGGCGGCCGACCCCGAGCCCGCCTATCGACGGCCAGCGGTCGCGGTCACGCCAGGAGCGCTCAAGGCGACTGGCCGAAAACTTGTCGGCGCCCAAGGTTTCTCGTGTATCAAATGCCACACTTGGGGCAACATTCCGGCGACCGGTATCCAGTCGATCGGCATGACGACAATGGCGCGGCGGCTACGGGAACCGTGGTGCCACGCCTATATCCTCGATCCGCCCGCGTTCCGCCCCGGCACGCGTATGCCATCCGCATGGCCCATGGGGCAAACATTGCTGCCCGGAGTTTTGAACGGCGACACGCAACAACAAATCCATTCCGTGTGGTCGTTTCTGGCGGATGGCGATAAGGCGGCTGTGCCGCTCGGATTGGGGCGCGACCCTATCGAGCTGATCGCCGACTCGGAACCGGTGATGTATCGGAATTTCATCGAAGGCGCCGGTCCACGAGCGATCGGCGTTGGTTACCCACAGAAGCTGAACCTGGCGTTCGACGCCAACGATTTGCGGCTGGCGCTTGTGTGGCAAGGGGCCTTTATCGACGCCACGCGCCACTGGACCGACCGCGGCGTTGGTTTCCAAGCGCCGCTGGGCGACAACGTGTTGAAGCTGCCGGGCGGCGTTTCGTTCGCCGCGCTGGAAACCCCAGACGCCTCATGGCCCGGCCAGCCGGCTCGGGATCAAGGCGCCAAGTTCCGTGGCTATCGGCTGAACGCGGCCCGCGAACCGGTTTTCAGCTACGAGATTGCCGGCCTGAAAATCGAGGACCATCCACGGCCCATTGCCGCCACAGCGTCCGAGGGAGGTCGGTTCGTCCGCACGTTGGTCGCCACGCGTCTCGAACCGCCCGCCGGTGGATCGCGGATTTGGTTCCGTGCGGCGGTGGGTGGAAAAATCGAACCGATCGCCGGTGGCGGTTTCCTGGTTGATGGGCAATGGCGAGTGAAAGTCGCCGTCGCTGGCGAATCGCCGATCGTGCGGGCCCGAGGCAATCAGAGCGAATTGCTGATCCCCGTTCCCGCCGCCGGCCCGCCCGCCACGATCGTTCAAGAATTTCAGTGGTAGCCTGCCCAAACCGACTCCCCTTCCCTTTCCGGAATCACCCGATATGTCGCTTTCCATCGTCCATCACCACCCAGAAAGCCGCGTCGCCCAGAACGGGTGCCGTGGCCGCGACCGTAGCCGCCGCGAAAAGAGCAGCCCTTGCGGCTGTTGCAGTCACTTAGGACAAATCAGCGAATGCGGCCCAAGCGGCCCAATCGGCCAACTCGGCCTAAGCTCGGGTAGGTCGTCTCGACCAATGATCGCCTTGTTGTTCTTCTTGACGCTGCTCGTTGGTCCGCTTGGTACGGCGCAGCTGGCGTTCGGTCAAGGACCGGCGAAGCCGGCAGCTCCGCCGAAAGAGGACGATTACTATCGCATCGTCGGATTGCCGATCCCCGAAGGCGTGGTGCTCGAAGCGGGCGGTCTCGAACTACTGCCGGAAAATCGTCTGGCCGTCTCGTCGCGGCGTGGCGAAATATGGATGGTCGATCGGCCCGACGCGGAAAAGCCCGAGGATGTGAAATTCACGCGATTCGCCTCGGGACTTCACGAGGTTTTGGGGCTGGCTTACCGCAACGGTTGGCTCTACGCCACGCAGCGGTGCGAAGTCTCGCGTCTGAAAGACGTCGATGGCGACGGCCAAGCCGAATTGTTTGAAACGGTGAGCGACGGCTGGGAGATCAACGGCGACTACCACGAATACGCGTTCGGATCGAAGTTCGATCGCGACGGAAACCTATGGGTCGTGCTCTGCCTGACCGGATCGTTCAGCAGCGAGGTCAAGTTCCGCGGCTGGTGCTTGCGGATTGGTCCGGACGGAAAGGCGATCCCGACAGTCAGCGGCCTGCGCTCTCCGCGCGGAGTCGGCTCGAACCTGACTGGCGACATGTTCTACACGGACAACCAGGGACCGTGGAACGGAACCTGCAGCCTCAAGGCGCTCACCCCCGGAACATTCGTTGGCCATCCGGGCGGTAACCGTTGGTACGACTTGGCGGCGAATATGGGCAAGCGACCGGCCGAACCTAAGTCGGGCAGCCGGATGGCGGAAGAAGCGGCGCGGATCCCCGAGCTTGTGCCGCCGGCGGTTTATTTCCCCTACGGAAAAATGGGGCAATCGGCGAGCGGCATCGCCTGCGACACCACGCGGGGCAAGTTCGGGCCGTTCGCGGGCCAACTGTTCGTCGGCGACCAGACCCACAGCACCGTCATGCGGGTCGTGCTCGAAAAAGTCAACGGCCGCTACCAGGGAGCGTGCATTCCGTTCAAGTCGGGATTTGGATCGGGCAGTTTATCGCTGTTGATGTCCCCCGAGGGACAGCTCTATGTGGGCGGCACCAATCGTGGCTGGGGCTCCCGCGGTTCCAAACCGTTCGCCCTCGAAAGGCTCGCCTGGACCGGCAAAGTGCCGTTTGAAATCCACGAAATGCGGGCCCAAAAAGACGGCTTCGAGCTGACTTTCACGCAACCGGTCGACCCACGGACAGCCGCCGACCCGGCTTCTTATAAGATGTCAACCTACACTTATATCTATCACTCCAACTACGGCAGTCCCGAAGTCGACGGAACGACGCCGTCGATCGTCAGCGCGACTGTCGATCCGTCGGGCAAAAGCGTGCGGATCGTGATCGACAAGCCGCAAATCGGCCACGTTCACGAATTGCATCTGGATGGCGTCCGCAACCGCGACGGGCTGCCGCTACTTCATCCGGCCGCCTACTACACACTGAATTACCTGCCGTAAT
>JBJTOW010000262.1:0-3474 GCA_046074805.1 Planctomycetota bacterium
ATGGCGATTGGGTGCCTTGGAGTCCCACGCCACGCGCGGCTGGAAGTGCCAAGAACTGGGGAGAAGCAAGCACGACAGCCAGCGTCTCCCGTAGGCTGGACTCGAAGCTCGACGCGTCTTGCCGCGACACCTGCCACAAAGCGAGAAGTCGGTCGAGCTCCGCGGGAGCCAACGGCCTTCGGAACGCGCGGGTCGCGAACCGCTCGATAACCTGCCGCGCTTGAGCGGCTTCTTCGGCTACGCCGGCATCCACGGACATGATCGCGCGATGCGGCGTGGGCGGCCACTGTTCAAGGAACGGCGTTTCCAATTCGATCCATTCAATGCGCAGCCGAGGCGGCCGCGAGTCGTCTTTGATGGGGCGGGCCGAATTCCAAGCGGCGATCACCGTCGCGTTCCTGTCGGCCGATGGACTCGTATTCGGAGCCGGCATGTTTTCCATCCGCACGCGGAACTCATGAACTCGGAAATCGTCGTGGTCGACGACCACAGGCTGACCAACGATCTTCAGTTCCACGCCGTGGAAATTGGTCGAGCCGATGGCGAGCGTCAGTTGAGGCGGCCGAGCCGGATCGCCACCTCCGTCGGCTTCCGCCACCCGCGCGGCACGCACGCGAATCAACGCCTCGCCGGACCGGAACGCTTGATGGAAACCGATCGCGAAACAATGCTGGGGCAACTTGACCGCCGCCTCGGAATACCGCTGGATCGCCGCTGGCGGCAACATCCGATCAGGATCGATGTCGAGCGGCGCCGTTTCTTTCGCACCCGATTCCTTCCCAGCGTTTTCCTTAGCGGCGGCTTCTTTGGCGGCGGCTTCCTTTTTCTTGTCGCGGTTGACCGGCGACATATTCCAGATGCGGAAGGCGGGACTCTGCCGCTCGGGCTTAGCGAAGTAGGCGAAAGATTCGGATGGCTGTCCATCGGGGCGTGGCAGAACGGTGGTGTCGATAGCGCCTTGCTTTTCCGCTGGAGCGAGTCGGTAGCGGTGAGCGACGGGAGGCGGCCCCTCCACGATCACGCTGGCCAACGCCTCTTCGGCGATCTGAAAAAACAACTCGAACTGCAACGGAGACATGCGGAGCATTTCGCCGTCGTTGCGAAAGCCGCTCTTCGCCCGTCCGTCTTCGGGCAGGCGGCTGGCGAATTCCAGCGGCAGGCCGAGCAAATCCTGCATGGTCCGCTCGTATTCCAATCGGGTCAGCCGACGGAAATGAGTCGCCGGATTGCGTGCCAGTTCGGCGCGTTTCATCTCCCGCAACAGCCAGTTCGTCAGTCGCTCGCGGTCCGCCTCGGGCATGGGCGGCGCTTTGTCCGGAGGCATATCGCCCAGATTGAGCCGGTCGAAAACCTCGCGCCACCGGTCGCGGTCCGGGCCGCCGGCGAGATCAGGGTTCAGCCGATCGAGTCGCAGTTCGCCTTCCGCCTTTTCCGCCCCATGGCAGGCCCCACAGTGTTGTCGGAAAAGCGGCGCGATCTGCTCGAAGGTCTCCGGAACAGCCACGCCCCCGACCACAGATGCCGCCTGCGGCGTAGGTGCAGCCGGACTGTCTGGCGTCTCGGCCGCAGACTTCATCGGGACCGCGTTCGGCTGAGCCACAGCCGTTCCATCGATCGCGCATGAGAGAAGGCCCGCCAACGCCAACAACAGGCGAAAGCCACAGTCGCGGCCACAACGCCCGCGCGACAAAGCCGACGGACGCAAGCCGACGACAGAACGCAACGCTGGCGCGAAACAACGAGCAAGGAGCGAACTCACGGCGGGACCCTCGGGCGGGTAGGAAAGGTGGGTGACCTGGATTCTACGACCCGACTTGATGCTTAAGCAACTGTCATCGACACGAAGCGGTGGCCGAGTGGCTACAGGCGTGATGTGAGTCCAGTCATCTCGATTGGCGATGGTCCGTTGGCTAAACTCCGGGCCTTGTCCAACACCTTCCAGTGTGCGAAGCGGCGGGTTGTTTTCTCCCGCCACAGCGAGAAAGGCGATGCAGATGCAAGTTGCATGGACGATCGACGCGAAGTTCGGCCGGGCAGTGATGCTGACCCGAGCCATGTCGGCTTTGCTGGTCGCGATGGCGGCGGCCGCAACCTTAATGGCGGCAGTCGAGAATCAGGCGGTTGCGGCGGACTCCAAGCCGAACTTCGTCATTTTTTATTCCGACGACCAAGGTTGGGGCGAAACCGGCTGTTATGGGAACAAGGAGATCCCGACGCCGCACATCGATTCGTTGGCGAAAAGCGGTGTTAGGTTCACGCAAGGCTATGTCGCCGCGACCTATTGCAGTCCATCGCGGGCCGGATTGATGACGGGCCGCTATCCGACTCGGTTCGGCCATGAAAACAACGCGGTCGCGAACCGGTCTGGACTGCGGCTTGATCAAGTGACACTCGCCAGTCGCCTGAAAGAGCTCGGCTACGCGACTTGTTGTGTTGGCAAATGGCATCTTGGAATGGGACCGGAATATCGGCCTACGAAACGCGGTTTCGATGAATTCTATGGCACGCTGGCGAACACGCCGTTCTTCCATCCGACGAACTTTATCGACTCGCGGCTGTCCAACGAAGTGCGGCAGGTCGAGGACACGAGCTTTTACACCACGGACGCGTACGCCGCCCGATCCGTTGATTGGCTCGAAAGGAATAAAGACAATCCTTGGTTTCTTTACCTGCCGTTCAACGCGCAGCATGCGCCGCTGCAAGCTCCGCCAAAATATCTCGATCGCTTTCCGTCGATCAACGACCCGAAGCGCAAACTGTTCGCCGCGATGTTGTCGGCGCAGGATGACGCGGTTGGACAGGTGATGGCGAAGATTCGCTCGCTAGGGCAGGAAGAAAACACGCTGGTATTTTATATTGCTGATAACGGTGGACCGACATTGAGCACCACGTCGCAAAATGGCGGCCTTCGTGGGTTTAAGATGACCACTTATGAAGGCGGCCCGCGAGTGCCATTTATCTCGCAGTGGAAACGCCGCTGGCCGGTGGGCGTTACGTACGAGTTGCCTGTGTTCAATCTGGATGTGTTGCCGACGATGGTGGCGGCGGCAGGAGGAAAGATCGCCGGCACGGAGAAGTTGGACGGAGTCGATTTGGCGCCGTTCTTGACCGGCCAAAACAAGGCTCGGCCGCATGAGACGATGTACTGGCGTTTTGGCGAGCAGTGGGCGATTCGCCATGGCGACTTGAAGCTCGTGATGTCTCGCGGTGGCAGTGGCAAGCCGGAACTGTACGACTTGGCGGCCGACATGGCCGAGTCCAAGGACTTGGCCGCCGCGCGTCCCGAAGACGCCACGAAATTGCAGGCGATGTGGGACAAATGGAGCGCCGAACAGGCGCCCGCGAGCGCCCAGGAAACGCCTCCCGGCCAAAAGGCGAAAAAGAAAGCCGCCAAGAAGAAGTCGGCGTAAATCACCGGCCCCCGCCGCTCCGCTTGTTATGAGAGCGCACTAGCGGAGCGGCGCAAGCCGCCCG
>JBJTOW010000263.1:0-6779 GCA_046074805.1 Planctomycetota bacterium
GCCGAGCCCAGGTTGAGACCTCGTATGCCGCTCCTATGGACACGGTGGAGTTCTCTTCGGAAGCTAGCTTGATCGGCCAGGTCCACAACCTGCCTGAAATTCGCGCCGACCGCGTTTCCCAGTTGCGGGCTGAAATCGCCGCCGGCATTTACGAAACCGAAGACAAATTGGATGCGGCCCTCGACCGCCTCCTCGATGAATTCGCTTAATCCGATGCGAATGGTTCGCGGCACAGGGCTAAGCGGCGCATATGGCGTCACGCTCACGTGGGCCGTGGTTATCACCGCCTGAACACCCCGAAAATCCAGCGAACGAACAACCCCGCGGTTTAACCCCTGCCGCGGTGCCTTCCGCCGCGGTCCCGTCCACTCCTGGGCGGGACCGCGGTTTTGCTTTTTTCCGCCCTTTCGACTCGCCGAAGCACGGCCTACACTATGCCAAGCGATGGGGTGGATGGACCGTTGAGGCGTTAACAAGCATGGCAGATTCCGCGTCTTCCTTGGGAAACGTGTCCGTTTCCTCGACACCGCTCGAGCGTTTCGAGGAATTCCTGCAAAGCCGCGGCAAACGCATGACGCGTCCCCAACGCTTGCTGATCGACCACGTGTTTCGCCAACATTCCCACTTCGATGTCGACATGCTGCTCGACGAACTCCCGCAACGCAGCGATTCCGACCACGTCGGCCGAGCGACCGTCTACCGCACGTTGACGAAATTCGTCGAAGCCGGACTTCTCCGCGCATTCACGCTAGATGGCCGCACTGTCTACGAACACGACTACGGCTATCCCCAGCACGACCATCTGCACTGCACCGAGTGCCAGCGATTGATCGAGTTCCAAAGCGACGAGTTGATACGTCTCCGGGACGAAGTCGCTCACAAGCAAAACTTCCGCGTCACAGGCCACCGCTTCATCATCTCCGGCGTCTGCCGCGATTGCATCGAGGCCAAGCGGCGGACGAAACGCAAGGTCGATCTGGTCTAGCGATCGGACCGAGTTCGAGCGAATCCGGCCGCGGACAGCTGCCGCCTTGTGCGTTGTCCATCGTCGATTTCCGGGTACGATGGACTTCCTATTCCGTCGCGGCACTCGCTAAACGATGGACTTGGGTTTTCGTTTCACCGAGTGATTCCCCAATGTTCGGCGCGGCTCTGACAAAGCGCTAGACTTTCAATTCATCAGCGGGCGAGCCGCCGTCGCCCGTTTTGCCAACCAACGGTTCGACCACCTCCGCGAGGAACTCATCGACCTGTTCGGGAGCTCGCCCCACAAACCGTCGCGGGTCAAGCGTGTCGGCAAGGTTGGCGGCGCCGAATGCCGGGTCGGCGGCGATGCGGGCCAACAAATCGTTCGGCTGCCCTTCCTGCTTAACCTGTCGAGCGGCATCCAAACTGTGGATGCGAATTCGTTCATGCAGATCCTGGCGGTCGCCGCCCGCCGAGACGGCCGCCATGAGGATGTTTTCCGTCGCCATGAACGGTAATTCCTCGGCGAGATTGCGCTGAATCACCTTTGGATAGACAACGAACCCCGAGGCCACGTTTTGGTAGATCGCCAGGATAGCGTCGACACCCAAGAACGCCTGTGGGATCACGAGCCGCCGATTCGCGCTGTCATCGAGTGTGCGTTCCATCCACTGTGTGGCGAGCGTCTGGGCCGCGTTTTGCTGAAGGCTCATCACAAACCGCGCCAGCCCGCAAATCCGCTCGGCCCGCATAGGAATGCGTTTGTAGGCCATCGCCGACGAGCCGATTTGATGGGCCTCGAACGGCTCTTCGAGCTCCTTTCGGCTTTGTAGCAACCGCCAGTCGGTCGCCGCCTTGTGCGCGCTTTGCGCGATGCCGGAGAGCACATCGACCGCTTGCGCGTCAACCTTCCGCGAGTAGGTCTGGCCGGTGACAGCGTAGGTCGCGGCGAATCCCAACTTCTCCGCCACCCGCCGCTCCAGTTCCCGGACCTTGGCATGGTCGCCCTGGAACAGTTCCAGAAAACTGGCTTGTGTGCCGGTTGTGCCTTTCACGCTGCGTGCGCGCAACGACTCCAAGCGATGATCGACTTCCGCTAAATCCATCACTAGATCGTAGGCCCAGAGACAGGCCCTTTTGCCCACGGTGGTGGGCTGAGCGGGCTGGAGATGCGTGAACCCTAGGCAAGGCAGGTCGCGATTCCGCCGCGCGAACCCGCCCAACAAGCGGATCGCGGACGCCAACCGCTGGCGCACCAGTCCGAACGCCTCGCGAATCAGAATCAAATCGGTGTTGTCAGTCACGTAGCAACTGGTGGCCCCGAGATGAATGATGGGGCGTGCGGCTGGACACACATCGCCAAACGCATGGACATGCGCCATCACATCATGCCGCAATTTCTTTTCGTAGCGAGCGGCCGCCGCGAAATCGATGCTGTCGACATGCGCACGCATCTCGGCAATCTGCGACTCGTCGACAGGTAGGCCCAATTCCCGTTCCGCCTCGGCCAAGGCCACCCACAGGCGCCGCCACGTGCTGAACTTCCGCTGGTCGCTCCAGAGCCGCGCCATCGACTCGGAGGCATAACGGCTGATGAGCGGATTTTCGTATCGGTCGTGGTCAGACATGTCGGTGATTGCGTGTAAGGGTGGCGGGTGACGGGTGGCGGGTGGCGGGTGGCGGATGATGGGTGAGGGGTGATGGGGGGTGGATGTTGGGTGTCTTTGTACGACGGACTTCCAGTCCGTCGCAGCAGCCGTCGAGACGACGGACTAGAAGTCCGTTGTACAACGACTGACGACTGACAACCGACAACTAGTTCCTCCAGCCTTACCGCTGCACGCCGGTGACGACTGGTGGCGGGTTTCTTTGTACGACGGACTTCCAGTCCGTCGCAGTCGTCGGGGCGACGGACTAGAAGTCCGTCGTACAACGACTGGCAACTGGCAACTGACAACTTGTTCCTCCAGCCTTACCGCTGCACGCCGGTAACGACTGGTGGCGGGTATCTTTGTACGACGGACTTCCAGTCCGTCGCGATCCGTCGCAGCCGTCGGGGCGACGGACTAGAAGTCCGTCGTACAACGACTGACAACTGGCAACTAGTTCCTCCAGCCTTACCGCTGCACGCGGCCGCTGGCGTTGCCTTTCACCAGGGCCATCACTTCATCGCGTGTAACGTAGTTGAAATCGCCTTGGACGGAATGTTTCAAGCAACTGGCAGCGACGGCGAACCGCAATGCGGCGCCCGGATCGCCCTGGAACTCGGGATAGTTCAGCCCGAACAGCAGGCCGGCCGCGAATGAGTCACCTCCGCCAACGCGGTCGACGATATCGCGGATTTCGTACGGCTCGTAGGCGCCGGACGGGGAGGTTGGCGCGAGATAGGCGCGGTCGGTAGCGCGATCGAACAGCATCGCACCCCAATTGTTGTGGTCGGCGGAAAGGCTTTCGCGGAGCGTGATCGCAACGCGACTCGCCTGCGGGAACCGCTGGCAAATCTCCCGCGCGACCTGCTCGTAGCCCGCCGTGTCGATTTGTCCGCGATTGACATCGGAGTGCGGCGCGTGGATTCCGAGCACGTCGGCCGCGTCTTCCTCGTTGGCGATCACGAGATCGATGTGTTCCAGCACTTGGGTCATGCATTCGCGGGCGAGCGCCGCTGGCGCGGTGCCGGGCCGCCAGTTCCACAGTTTTTTGCGGAAATTCAGGTCGCAGGAGATCGTTACGCCCGCGGCGCGGGCGTGTTTCACGAGCGCCAAGTTGGTGCGGCAGGCCGTTTCACTAATCGCCGGCGTAATCCCGGAAACATGCAGCCAGCGGACGCCGTCGAGGATCGCGGCGAAGTCGTATTCCTCGGGTTCGGCCAAGCTCACCGCGCTGTATTCGCGGTCGTAGATCACCGTCGAACCGCGTTGGTTGGCGCCCGCTTCGACGAAGTACAGTCCCAGACGGCCCGATTTGCGGTACAGGATTCGGTCGACATCCACGCCAAGGCCGCGGAGCGTCGAGACAAGGCTGTCGGCGATTGGATGACGCGGCAACGCGGTGACGTACCGGGCTTTCATGCCGAACAACGCGAGCGACGCGCAGACATTCGCCTCGCCGCCCCCCCAGGTGACTTCCACGCGTCCAGGGAGCACTTGCCGCCAACGCAACCGATCGGCTGGGCACAAACGGGCCATGATTTCGCCGAATCCGAGGAACATGGGGGAATCCTTTGCTGGCAGGCTCCCGACCGCGCCACGGGCAGGCGAGCCAGTGGCGGGCGGGGTTCACATGTTGGTTAAGTCGTCTTGGGCTGTGCCGCCGATCAGCGAATCCAGCGCCCCGGTGATCGCGTCGGCGTGTTCCGCCGAGTGCGTATAGACGCGGCAAATGCGATGGCTGACGGGCAGTCGTTCAAACAATTGGTTGGCTTGGAGCGGCCGAACTCTATGGCGGGCCGAGTCAAACAGGAAGTTTTGGCCAGCGGCCGGTCCGCGAGTGTGCGGGCGGAAGATATGGCGGGCGATGTCAACCCGCAAGGGAGTGTCGCCGATCGACGCTTCGCCGATCGACGCGGCGAGGGCGCGGCGAATCTGCAATTCCACCAACCGGTGATCGCTGAAAATGCTGCCGCGTTCGGCGTCGTTCTCGCCAAACACCAGCACCCGCTGGCAGGCCATGCGCCAGGGAATACGGCGTTCGAGTAGCAATCGCCAAGCGTCTCCAGCGGGTCGGCGATCGGAATCGCCTGGAGAACGGCCCCAGCGGGCAGCGTCCACCAACAACGACGACTCGGTGAATTCCAAGTAGTCGTCGAGGTTATCAGCCGGGTTTCCGGGAAACATCCAATCCCGTCCGGCCGCGAAGGCGTCGGCCAGCGAAAGATCGATCGCCCGCACCGTTCGGTGAAAGTAGATCGACCGGAAGAGTTCGGCGCGAACCGCGATAAACCGCAGCAACGCGTCGAAGCCGCGGTCGTGGATCGTGAGCCCGCTTTCCGTGAAGAAACTGTAGTGCAATAGCCGCTCAAGATCGAACGCCCGTGGACTGTAGCCCGACATGTAAGCGTCGCGGAGCACGAAATCCATGTTGTCGACCGTGTAAATGCCGCTTAGCAACCCGCGCAGCAAGCGGAGCCACCGCGGGCGGTCGCTGTCGGACGGTTCGGCCGCAGCCCGTGGGCGCTGGATCAGCCACGCGATCTGGGCCGGGTCGAGCCGTTCGTCGGCGCCAAGCCGCCCGGTCGGATTCCGGCGGAGGCCGCGGAGAAGTTCCCCGAGTCGCGTTTGGATGATTTTCGCGCCGAGCGTTTCGTGGGTTTCGTGGAAGCGGGCGAGGAAATGCTCGTCGAAAAAATGCCCGAATGGGCCGTGGCCCACATCGTGGAGCAACCCGGCCATCCGCATCAGCGATTCGACATAAGCTTGGCTGGGAACATCCGGGCACACGGCGCGCAGGCTCTCGTAGAGCGCCCCGACCGCGCGACTGGCTAGATGCATGACGCCCAGCACATGCTGAAAGCGGGTGTGTTCCGCCGACGGGAAAACCCACCAAGCGGTCTGCAACTGATGAATGTGCCGGAGCCGTTGGACCCACGGACTGTCGATGATCTGGCGTTCCGATACCTCGTTCGCCACATTCCCGTCGTCGCCGGTGAACGGAATGTACCCGTGAATCGGATCATGGCTGAGGTTTTCGCGGCCGAAAGCTTGCATGGGCGAGGATTCTACGCCAAGCGTCGTCCGCTCAAAACGGGTCGGTACGGGTCGGAAAGCGACAACCGCCGACCCGCATTGTCAACCATGCGGGGAGTGCAATTCGGGACCGATCAGCGACTGGGTGCCGACGGGGATTGGGACCGGCCGTCCTTGTCGTCGGGCCGAGACTCCCGCTCGCGAGTCTGCTTTTCCAATGCCTCCCGGCGGACAATATCTTTCGGATGCTTGGAAAACGAGTCGAAGACATCGCCGACCACGCGATCGGCCAGTTTTCCCAATTCCCGGAGAATCACCGGCTCGGCTTCCGGAGCGAGCTTGGACATGTTCGGCTCGTAACCGCCTACCAAATGGGCTTCGGCGGTCGCGATATAGCCGATGTTGCCGTTGGCGTAGCCTACGATCATTGGCGTCGCGCGGTCGGCGATCGCCGCCTCCAGTCGCAAGCCGTACTCGACCATCGGCTCGCCAGGCATGGTGAGCAGCAAGTACGGCCCGATCTTCATCGCTTGCAGTTCGGCGGTCACCGGGCCTTCTTTCCCGGGCAGTTCGACCGTCGTGCTGGCGACCTTAATCAAGTAGTAGCTGGCCCGTTCACGGAGATGCTCCCGCGTCATGCTCAAGGCCAAAGACCGCACAACGGCCCCGCCCAGATCGCGTCCCGCCCACTGGATGTCGGCTTCGTCCGCGCATCGGTAGGGAAAACCCGGCAGATTGGGCCGAATATCACCCGCGCATCCCTGTAAAAACATCGAACTGGTTTGGTTGCCGTAAATCAGTTCGACAAACGTCTGAGCCTCGCCCGGGAAGTCGGCGCTCATCTTCGGAAAACCTTTGGGGAACGGCTGGGAACCGTTGTCGCCCCAGGTGAAAAAACATGGATGGCAGACCGCGTGCATCAGCACCGCGACCGGGGTAAGCGATTGGCCGTCGTCGAACCGCAACACCTTCACCCGCGGTTCGTTGGGTCCAGCTGGATTCAATCGGAGCACCGCTCGGCCATCGATCGTCTTGCTGCGATTGATGCCAAATCCGATGCGATCCTCGCCATACCCCACCGAGACCGTCCGCAACGCGCCCGCCGCTTGCTTGGCGGCCGCGCCGAGTTTG
>JBJTOW010000264.1:0-2960 GCA_046074805.1 Planctomycetota bacterium
CGGGCGGCTTGCGCCGCTCCGCTAGTAAGAAGTGGCGCTGCTTGTGAGCTCGCAAACCAACCACAACTAGCGGAGCGGCGCAAGCCGCCCGGTGACGTACGGAGAGACTCGGCGCCGAGCCGCTCGACCAGCAACGCCGCAAGCGAAATGAGCCCGGACCGCCCAAAACCGGGCGGCTTGCGCCGCTCCGCTAGTATGCGCCGCTCCGATTGTGAGCTCGCAAAACAACCACAACTAGCGGAGCGGCGCGAGCCGCCCGGTGACGTACCGAGAGACTCGGCACCGAGCGACCGCTTTTTCTCTCACTGCGTCATTGGAGGAGGTTGGAACATGGCCGTCGTCACCAAGTACCTCGTGCAACTCATCGCCAAGCAGGTCGAGGACCAGGGGCTGGTCGTCTGGTACGACCCCGAGCAAGCCTACGGATCGGTGGCGGCCGAACTATCGCTCCCCATGACCACCGTCGCCCGCTACGACGGCAGCTTTCTCAAGCTGCGAAAAGAGATCGACCACCTCATGAACGACGGCCAACCGCCTCGGCTCGTGGTCTACGTCCCCAGCGAACGCGAGAAGACCCACGCTGCCCTGATCGAACTCGACTCCGCTGGGGTCATCATGCAGCCTCGGCAACAGCGTCCGGCCTGCAACACCCGCCTCTCCGTCGTGGCCCGCAACGCCCTCAAGCCGCTGCTGGGTGACGATCAGGTGGATGAGATCGAACGCCAAGTGGAAGCGGGCAAGCTGTCGCTGGCCGATCTCAACTCGCTAGCCGACAAAGGAAAGGACATTTCCACCGGTGTGATTACGCTGATCTTTGGAAAGGAAAACGAGACGTTTTTGTGCGTTGAACGCTCAATGCTCACGTATGTCGAAAGCGAACTTCTTCAGAAGGCGACCACCGGTCTACTGGGATTGGCCGTGCGGCGACTCTCCCGTTTTTGGGCCGATGTCGAGCCGAAGATTCAGGCCCGTTGGGCGCTGATCTCGTCCGCCGCCGAGGTCTTGCTGGAAGCGGATCGGGTGGGCAAGGAAGTCAAGAAAGCGCCGACCACGGTGCCCGCTCTCGTCAAAGCATATGCCGATGACGACCAGCCGTGGTGCCTGCTCGATACGCACCACCGGCACATGGAGAGCCGCAAGTACAACTTTGAGTTCGCCGCTGGCAACGATCATCAGGGGTTGGAAAAGCTCATCACCAAAGCCGAGCAGCGGTACACCGAAGTCGGCAGCGAATTGGCCAAGCATTTCGTCACCCACTTCGCCAAGGCCAAGCATCCGATCAAGGGGCTGCTGCGGCAGCGGGACTTCTTTGAGAAGCAAGTGAAGCCGCATCTGGGCGAAGGCAAGGTCGCCTATGTCTGGGTGGACGCCCTGCGATTCGAGATGGCCCGTGAGTTGTGCCGGTTGCTGTCCGACGACTTCACTTTGGAATGCCAGCCCGCCATCGGCACCATGCCCACGATCACCGAGATCGGCATGGCGGCGCTCTTGCCCAAGGCGCACGAAGCGGCCAAGGTTGTCGGCGTTGGCGGTGGTAAGCTGGGGTTGGAGATCGCAGGCAAAGTCATTAAGGATCGCAAGGATCGAGTGGCGTTCCTGAAAGAACATGCGGGCGTTTCGGTCTTCGACGCCAAACTGGACGACCTGCTCCCGAAGCCGGGCAAGAAAGTCAAGGACGGCATTCAGAACAACCAGTTGATCCTGATTACCTCGCAGGAGATTGACGAACTGGGCGAGGCCGACAACATGGCCCAAGCCCGCTTGCAGATCGACGGCGTGCCAAGCCACTTGCGGCGGGGCGTGCGGGTACTGGCCGATCACGGCATCAAGACCATCGTGCTGGTTGCCGATCACGGGCACCTGTTTGCGGACGAGATTGGGGAGGACATGAAGATCGAAGCCCCCGGTGGGAAGGTGGAAGACCTGCATCGCCGGGTGTGGGTGGGCGTCGGCGGGAATTCCGAGCCTTCGTACCTACGGACCCCGCTGGCCTCGCTGGGCGTGGACAGCGAATACGACTTGGCGACCCCGTGGACATTTGCTGTCTTCAAATCGAAAGGCGGCGGGCGAGCCCATTTCCACGGTGGGCTGTCTCCCCAAGAACTGATCGTGCCCGTGGTGGTGATGCATTCTCTGGCGAGGCAAGCAGCGCCGACGGTCGGCATCCAGTGGACGCTCAAACCAGGAACCGCCAAGCTGACCACGCGATTTTTTTCCGTGCAGATCGCCGGAAGCCAAAGCCAATCGAGCCTTTTCGGCTTTGAACCGCCCAAGGTGCGAATAGAGCTGCGGGCCAACAAGGTGTGCGTTTCGATGCCGGTGAGCGCGTCGTACGGATTCGAGGATGCCACGGGCGAAGTGAAACTGAAGATATCCACGAGCGACCCCAAGCGGATCGATTCGAACACCGTTACCGTCATGCTGTCCGAGGAAGTCGCCCAAAAGACCGTTCGCGTCTACCTGCTCGACGCCACGACAGGGGCGGAACTGGCGGCGCCGTTGACCATTGATGTCGCCATTTCAAGGTAAGGATGAGTTATGTCGGAACTAGATAGCAAAGCGACATCGGTGTTTGCGGGGAAGGTGGTCCGCAAGGACTTAGTCCGCAAGGTGAAGGTAGGAGCCAATGTCCCGGTCTTCGTCTTGGAATACCTGCTGGGGAAATACTGTGCCACCGATGATCCCGTGGCCATCGACGCCGGGTTGAAGGTGGTGAACAACACCTTGTCCTCAAACTTCGTCCGTCCCGACGAGTCGAACAAAGCCCAGTCGATGGTGAAGGACAAGGGGAAGCACACCCTCATCGACAAGGTGCAAGTGCGTTACGTTTCCGACGAAGACAAATACTGGGCCGAACTCAAGAACTTCGGGCACAAGTACGTCCATGTCCCGGAACATTACCTGCGACAATACGACCGGTTGCTGATGGGCGGCATCTGGGCCCAGGTGGACATCAGGCA
>JBJTOW010000265.1:0-2756 GCA_046074805.1 Planctomycetota bacterium
AAGATGGCTACCGGCGGCTTCGTTGATGGATAGCCGTCGGCGGTGAGCGGGCCTAACCGAGTCGGCCGCGTCGCTTGAGTCGTCGCCGGCCAGGGCGCGTTCCAGCCACTCGCCGGCATCTCCCAGCCATTCGGCGGTCCACGCCTCGCCTACGAGTCCAGCCAAGTCGGCTCGCAACCCGCGACGCGCGGCTCGAATCGCCCACAGACCATCCGCCCAAGCAGTAGGATCAAAAACCGTGTCAAAAGCCGCACGGGCAGCGACCGCAAGCGCTGCATCGGGGCCTGCACCGGTGGTCCGATTGACGACCTCGTCAGAGTCTCCCTTGTTATCGGCGGCACACTCGACTGCCGCAGGCCGAGCGGCGACAGCTTGAAACGCCGGCAACAAACAACGCTCGGCAATCGCCGCCAACGAAACGCGGTCGAGTTCGATTTCGTCGGCGGAACGGGAGTCTGCGGAACAGGAGTCCGCAGGCCGGGAGTCCGCGGGACGGGAAGCCGGCGTCAGAAAAGTGGCGGCTGCAATAGCGGGAACCGCGGGATGTCGGACCGAAGCCGACGAGGCGTCTGGGGCGACGTCCTGTTCGTGGGTCGCACAGCGGGGTATCGGGGACGCGGCCGCAGCCAGCGCTGCCCAGAGAGCCAGCGCTGGTTCATGGACCAGCAAGCGTTCCCATCCACCGCGTACATCCGCCTCTCCCGCTCCGGCGCTCAGCCAGAGATTCGCCAGGTCGATGGAACCTAGCGGGGAGAGTGGCAAACACGCTGTCCGTTCGCCAAGTCGTAGCGGGGGGAGACTTAGCATGCGGACCGCGCGAGGCTAGCTGACCAACGCCCGCTGCATATCCAGCTGCATGCAGACTTGGTCGAGCAACCGTTCGACGGCGAACGGCTTTTGAAGGAAATCGTTGGCGCCGGCCGCGCGGAGCTCTTCCACTTTATCCTGTTCGACCATGCCGGAAATGCAGATGATTTTCACCGAGTCGAGCGACTCGTCGCTACGCACCCGCTGACACACTTCCTTGCCGTTGATGTCGGGAAGCATGACATCGAGCACCACGAGGTCGGGACGCAATTCCTTGACCTTCATGCCAGCGTCGAAACCGTTGTTCGCGGTGTGGACTTCGAAACGGCCATCGCGTTCGAAGGCGTCACGGAGCAGATCGACCAATTCTTGATCGTCGTCGACCAGCAGAATACGGCGGCGGCTGCTCTCCAAGGCATCCGTCGGGATGCCGTTATCCCTCATGAAAGCGAACAATTGATCGCGGGGAATACGGCGAAAACGGCTGCCCGGCACGCGAAACCCCTTGAGGGTTCCGTTGTCGAAGCAGCGGATAATCGTCTGCTGGCTCACCTTGCAAATCTTTGCGGCCTCGCCCGTGGTAAATACTGTCTTGCTACTCATGTCAGACATCCGTCCTTCCTACCCCCGCGTTGCGCCGGTCCGTGGGCAAACGACGCATCCGGCTACCCTGCCTGGATTACCGCGTGTTTGGCGTGCCCCGGCGACACTTGAGAGCGCCTGGTCCAATGATCCTTCGGTTTCAGACTCCGTGGCGTGTGCAAGCTTCCGCTCTTTCGGCTCCGGAAAAATCGGCGGTTTCCACCGTTTCTTCCCGAATTACCGAGCTTGCCAACGGACCGGATTATATCGGGTCGCCAAACACCGTCAAGATTGATTCTTCGTTCGCAAGCATCAATGGAGAAAGCACTTGCGTCGACACAGCTCAATTCGCGAAAAAAATCCATCGGCCGCATTTGCCCGACTCGCCCGTTCCACCACATAACCGGCGGCTTACGCGACCCTCCAAAACACCCTAAGGCGTGCCGCTCCCCGAATCAGGGTGCATGCTCGATTTCCACCACAACGGCCGTCGCGTTATCCCGGCCGGATTCTTCAACCGCCGACCGCACGATCCGTTCCGCCGGAACTCCGGCCGCGAAACGCCCTACGGGACTGCGAATCGCCTCTTCCAGCCCGCGGTCCCACAACCCCTCGATCACTCCGTCCGTACACAAGAGGATACGATCGCCGGGCTGGCAAGCGAGTTCGCCGATTTGCGGATGGATAGACTGAGCGCCGGCGCCAAGCGATTGGTTGAGCACATTTTTTCGCGGGTGAAACCGCGCTTCCCGCTCATTCACTTGCCCGCTGCGTCGGAGCCAACCGACGTAGGTGTGATCCTCGGTGATTTGGCAAATTCCGCCATCCTTGGGCAGCAGATAGATGCGGCTGTCGCCGATGTGTCCGAAGTGCGCATAGCCGCCGACATACCAGATCAAACTGAGCGTTGACCCCATATTGTGTCCCTCGGCGTAGCTTTGTCCCAGGCTGGTCAATTGGCGGTGGATTCCCTGGAACAGGTCGAGCAGACATTCGCGAATGCCCACGCGTCGATGGGCGGGCAATAGCTGGAAACGCCGCGGCAATAAGCGTGTGATGTTGTCGAGCGTGAACTTGCTGGCGAATTCGCCGGAACGCTCGCCGCCCATGCCGTCGCTGACCGCGAAGATGAAGTCCATCCCCTTGGCGTGAGCATCGCCTGTCTTGCCAAGGAAATACAGATCTTGCCGATTGAAGGCGATCCCCAGGAATGCGTCCTCATTATTAGGTCGAAAGCGGCCGATGTCGGTCATGCCAGACCAGCGGAGCAGTTGCGGGGCGGGCGATTGGTCGGCCGTGGCCCCTGGCATATCGGCCGCGTTGAATGCCGCGTCCAGACGTTGGGCGTCCACTTCGTCCAGGATCGT
>JBJTOW010000266.1:0-3271 GCA_046074805.1 Planctomycetota bacterium
ATCGAAGCGGCGATTGTCGCGCCAAAGCGCGCGGCCAACATCTTTCGAGCGGCCGAATGCACTTCCTCCGCCTGCTCTTTGTTCGCCACTTGGCCCGTGCCGATCGCCCATACTTGCTCGTAAGCAATCACCACGCGATTAGCCGACTCGGCGGAAATCCCAGCCAGCGACCCGGCCAACTGTTCCTGAACGATGTCCTCGGTCTTGTTCGCTTTGCGTTCGTCGAGCGTTTCGCCAACGCACACGATCGGGGTGAGACCGCCGGCGAGCACGGCGTGCAGCTTCGCATTCACCTGCTCGTTCGTTTCACCCATGATCCGCCGCCGCTCGCTGTGGCCCAGGATGACGTACTGAACGCCCAAGTCCACCAACATCGCGACGCTCAGTTCGCCCGTGAACGCGCCATTGGCCTGAAAGTAAACATTTTGGGCGCCAAGCCCCACGCCTGTTCCCTTCAGGACGGCCGCGACGGCGTCCAAATGCACGGCGGGCGGACAGACAGTGATTTCCACCGCGTGCCCAGTCCCGACTTTCGCCGCGACCGCCTGGGCCAAAGCGATCGCCTCGGCCTTCGTCAAATTCATTTTCCAGTTGCCGGCGATAAAGGGCCGTCGCATGTCGAGCAAATCCTGGGGGACTAGAAGCTTGAGTGACTAAGTTGAATGCTTACGAAGTGGAGGGCTAGCTGAGCTGAAGGCCGACACGAGTCAGGGCGGCTCTCAGCCTTGGCGGGTGTAAATTGTGAGCACGGAAATCGCGGGTGCCGGGCAAGCACTCCACTGGGTAATGGAACCACCTCGCGTTAGGAACCCGTCTTGACCGGCAAGGGTGAAATGCGGTTGCCGAAAAGTTCGGCCAGCTTCCGAATCTGCGCCGCCAACTCGGCGTACTGTGCGGGCAAGAGAGCCTGAGGACCATCCGACTTCGCCTTTTCCGGGCAGTCATGGACCTCGATGTGAACGCCGTCGGCACCAGCCGCAACGCCCGCCAAAGCGCAAGCGGGAATCAAATCGGGCCGTCCGGTCGCATGGCTCGGATCGACAATGATCGGCAGGTGCGACAAGCCCTTCACCAACGGCACAGCCGCGACATCGTACAAGTTACGGGTCGCTGGATCCCATCCCTTGATGCCGCGTTCGCACAGCACCACCTGCGAATTGCCCTGGGAAAGAATGTATTCGGCACTCATCAGCAAATCGGTGATCGTCGCGCTCATGCCACGTTTGAGCAACACCGGCTTCCGAGTTCGCCCGACCTCGGTGAGCAGCGAAAAGTTTTGCATGTTCCGGGCGCCGATCTGGATCATGTCCGCCCACCGCTCGACAGCGTCAACCTGCCGCGGATCCATCACTTCGGTGACGACCGGCATTCCGACGGCGTCGCCCGTCTCCCGTAGGATTCGCAACCCATCTTCCCCCTGGCCTTGGAAGGCGTAGGGACTGGTCCGCGGCTTGTACGCTCCGCCTCGGTAAATGTTCGCCCCGGCCGCCTTCACCAACTGAGCGATCCGCAACATACGCTCGGGTTCTTCGACCGCGCATGGACCGGCGATCATCGCCAAATTACCGCCGCCGATCTTCACTCCAGCCACGTCGATGACGCTCGACTGTGGATGCGCTTCGCGGCTCGCCAGCTTATACGGAGGCAACACAGGAACAACCTCCAGAACGCCGGGGATTGCCCGCAGCGGTTCGGCCTGAACCTTTTGCTCGTCGCCAATGACGCCCACGATGGTGCGGTAGGTGCCGCGACTCAAATGAGCCCGCAACCCCAATTCCTCCACCCGCTCCACCACGTGCTGGATCTGCTCTTCGGTAACGCCCGGTTTCAGGATGATTATCACGGTCAAAGCACCTACTACGGCCTGCAGGAAAGTCCGCAAGTGTAGCAGACCGAAGACTTATGAAAAAGGGAGATGGGAAAACCCTCCATCCGCCGGGCAAGGCCGTCGCCGGTCCATCGCAGCCCCTCACGGAGCCGCGATTTCCAGCGACGAGCGGCGGGCCGCCGCCTCCAACGCCGGCAGTTCTTCCGCCAGCAAATACCGGTTCGCGACCAGCTTCTTGGCATGGTCTAAATAAGCCGACACGTACGCGTCGCGGGAGCCATAACGTTCCGCGAGCGACGACCGGGGATCGCCTGAACGTTCGCGATCCGACACCGTTTTCGGCAACGGAATGTACCCGCCCGCAAGCGACAACAATTCCGTGTCCGCTCCAATCGACGGATTCCGCAAATTCCAGCTCGTATGCGTTCCAACCGGCACAGCCACGCAAGGCAGGTCGAGCGTGCCGCGTTCGCGATTGTCCCCTTCATACGCCGGCACTCGAACCCCATACTTTCCGCGGCTGACCGGCGGTTCGATCGTCGATCGCCGGAGCGTGGCGAAATCCGAGCCCCGGTCCAGCCACTCGGGCTGCTGGATCACTTCGGGATAACGCACGCCCGGCAACGGCTTCCAGCCGCTCGCCGACGCCTGCCACGGCGCCGCGCTTCCATCCGCGATCCGCGGGTAGACGCTCGGCGGCGGCTCCCGCCCCTCGCGGACCCATGCGTCGAGCGCCTCCAGCAACGCCCGCACCAGCGGCCGGTAGTCGGCCGGATTGCCAATCAATTGCCCACTGCCAGGGACGGCGGCCGGCGAGCTGTTTCCCGGTCCGTGCTGTGTACCGCCAAACGCATAGATCCGCACCTCGGGAGGAATCTCAGCGTCGCGTTGACCCTGGGGATCGGTATGCACAAGCGAACCCGATCGATGCCAGTACTCGCTCGAGCTTTGCGTGTGCATCACCTTTGGGACAACACCGGCTTGTCGGCTCTTTCGCAGGATTCCATCTTCACGCCCTGTGAACGGATCACGCTCATCGCCGTAGGTGAACGGAAACAAATCGGCCGGATAAAGATGGTTGTCATGCTGGGCGTTGTGGCGCGTTGGCGAGGCGAAGCGATGGTTGAAAAAACCGAGCCCCGTGCCGGCGACATGCGGGATCAGACCATCGAACACCTTCCGGCCTTGTTCGTCGGCGTTGAACCCGTCGTACAGAAACGTCCGGAGACAGCGGCCGCTCTGCGACACCCCAAAGCCATACGCGTACTGAATCGCTGAACGCATTTCCTGGCCGGGCGATGAACGCTGTGTCGATGGCGAAACGGCCAAGGGATTCGCGGAAGAACGATCGTTCTTCAAGAACGACACCAAATCGCGGATACCTGCAAGCCCCGCGCCTTGAACGACCGAACCTTGCGCCTCGTAAATCAATTCGTAGATGTA
>JBJTOW010000267.1:0-6345 GCA_046074805.1 Planctomycetota bacterium
GGCGGCTGGCGAATCGCTGGTCGTCCAGCATGTACTCGGTCGCCATCAGTGGTGTGGTGCGTTCCAGGTAGGGGACGGGTTTCGCGGGGTCGCTCACAAATTCATCGAACGCTCCAGCGGCGGCCACCCGCGCAGTGGCAACGCTAGCAGTGGCTACGCTAGAAATGGCCGCAGCCGACGGGGCGGGCGCGAGCGGAGCGACTTCCAGGCGGCCTTGCTCGCGGAATACGAGCGCCCGGGGCCGCGCCTCACGGGGAGGCCATTGAGTGAACGTGCGCCACTGATTCGCGCCCGTTTCGAACACCCAGGCCTTGGGCTGGTCGGGAGTGCCCACGCCTTTGAGATGGAATTCAAAAAACGGGAACTCGATCTGTTCGCGATAGTAGGGGCCCGTTTTGGAATGGAAATTGACATACCCGAGCGAGTTGGCGTCGCCGCGCGACCATTGGCCATGCGACCAGGGCCCCATCACCAAGCGATTGCCGCCTTGTGGATTCCCGCGTTCGATCGCTCGGAAGACTTCGAGCGCGCCAAATAGATTCTCCGCGTCGAACCATCCGCCAACGGTGAGCACAGCGGGCTTCACGTTCTTCAAATGCTGCCGAATGTTGCGGCTCTGCCAAAAATCGTCGTAGCTTCCGTGGGCCATCAGCTGGTCCCAGAACTCGACCTGGCCTTGGAAATGACGTGAATTGGCCTCAGCCAGCGTGCCCAAACGCAGGAAGAAGTCGTAGCCATCGGGCGTCCCGTGATCGAAACTGAAGATGAACTTTTTAGTCGGCTCCGGACGAGGGCGGCCGAAACCGGACATGAAATTGAACGCATGCGGCAGGATGAAGGCGCCGTTGTGGTGCCAATCGTCGCCCGCGAACCAATCGGCGACCGGCGCTTGCGGGGAGGCGGCCTTCAACGCCGGATGCGGTTCGACCAACGCGGCGGCCGTGTAGAAGCCCGGGTAGGAAATGCCCGACATCCCGACCTTGCCGTTGTTGCCCGGAACGTTCGCCACCAGCCAAGCGATCGTGTCGAAGGTGTCAGTGCCTTCGTCGATGTCCTTCGGCCCCTTCACGACTCGATGGGGTCGCACGTTTTCAAATTGGCCTTCCGACATCCATCGACCGCGGACGTCCTGGTAGGCGAAGATGTAGCCGGCTTTCCCAAACAGCGGCGATGGCCCGAGGTCGACGCGATGCTGATCGGCCCCGTAAGGTCGACAGCTGTACGGCGTGCGGTTCAACATGATCGGATAGCTTTTCGTCCGATCCTTGGGAACGTAAACCGCCGTGAACAATCGAGCGCCATCCCGCATCGGGATGCGGAACTCGTGTTTGGTGTAGTTCTCGCGAACATACTCCAAGCCCTGCGCCATGGCCGAAGTCGGTGCGCTCCCAAACGCCGCGACGCCAACCAGCAGAACGCAGACGAAGCCCACAATATCGAACCGAACCGCGTCGCGGACAGCGATCACGGCGTTTCGAGTCTTGGCCATGGATGTTTCTCCAAGTGTGACGGGACCGACGGTGCCGCGGCGATTTGTCGCGCCCCGCAGCCCTCAGCAAGCGGCCGCATCATCACTTGGAGGAGAGCTTGAAATCAACCGGTGAACCTTTGGGATCAACCGTTGCGACCAGGGTGGTGCGAATGTCGCTCGAGTATTTTTCCGGGAGCTGCTCTTTGGCGCCGCTGACCAGAAGCTGCATGGGCGAGTCATCGGGGCCGGGGATCACGATCGAGCCATCGGCGCGGGTGAGCCGGCTGATTTTCACTCGGTAGCTTCCCGGCATCGTGCCGTTCGCCCGCCCCTCGTAGCCGATCAAGCTGTACTTGCCTGTGCTGTCGGTCATACCGCTGGCCGCCCCTACACCGGCACCGCCCCCACCCGAGATCTGGACGGGAACAAAGGTGACGATCGCTCCCGAGACCGGCTCGCCGTCCAGAGTCACGGTGCCCGTGACCGCCACAATTCCGCTCGGCAGCGGAGGCGCGCCTCGGCCGCAGCCTCCGGCGAGCATTGTGCACATGAGGCCAAAGGCCAAGGACGCTGCAGCAAATTGGTGTCGCATATTAAAGCGTTTTTTTGCGAGATATTTTAAAGGGATAATAAATGTATAAAAACGGGCCGTCGACAACCTGTCCATTGGCGATTAAGAAGTATGATCGCTGGAGCCAGGCAGACAGCACGATACTCAAAAATGGAACACTAATTATGTGTCGATGCGGCCGGGGAATAAAGTTCACGACCGCGAATTCGGCAACCTATTCCAACTCATAACCAAGGTTTAGTATTGTCCAACTGGCTGGCCGTCCGCGACGCGTCCCAACTGTTGCAATACCGCAAAGTCGGTGGTTTGCGAAATAAAGCGGGTCGAGGCGTCCCCCAAGGCGAAGAGAGCGCCGCCCGGGTGGAGGCTACCGGTGAGGCCCCAGTTGCCGAGCCGACCATACTTCCGGGAGGTTAGGGTGCTTCCGTAGACCCAGCAATTGATCCCAAAGCCTTGGCCATGATTCTGGGCGATATCGTGACCTGTCATGACCCAACCGCGATAACCCCAAGCCGTCGCGTAACCGTTGTACACGGTCCGGGTCGTCTCGGCCAACATCACGACGTTGCTCGATCCATCCACGAGATTCCGCATCGAAGCTTCGGCATTGATGCCCGAGAATCGCAGCTCTGGCTGGTTATTCTGGTTGATCCAGCCCCATGAGTAGCCGTAAAGGGTGTAGAGCGCCCAAGTGCTGAAGTCGTAGTTTGTCCGAGCGGCTTCCACATTGGTCTGGCCGTAATACTGGGGACCGGGCGGAATCGTTTCGGGGCCGTTGTCGCTCGGGCACAAAAACGCTTTCAACTTGATCGCCGTCACCTGTTCGTTGGCGGCGGGCACGGCCTGTGTGCTGGTGTAGAGCGACGGGCCCGTGGGCAGTTTGAAGTCGACCCGGTCCGAGACATTGCCCTGTTCGATGTAAGGCAGGATGAGCATCATGCCCGAATGATTCAGCGCCGGTGTGTACGACTGATACTTGTAAGACGACATGTAGTTGATGTGGGATGGCGGGAACACCTGCTGCTGATCGTGGTAGTTGTGCACGGCGATGGCGAATTGCCGCAAATTGTTGCCGCATTGGGTGCGCCGAGCCGCCTCACGAGCGGCTTGCACGGCGGGCAGCAACAATGCCACGAGCACTCCGATAATGGCGATGACCACCAGCAATTCGACCAGGGTAAATCCGCGCGCACGATAACGACGCATGGCAGCTCTCCGGGAGAGTGTAAAACGGGAAAAAAGACGAAGACCCACAAACCCACCTTCGTGTCGCATTGACACGCGTGGTTTCCGTAACGGCGTGAAGGAAAAACGCAAATTTGTGTGGAACGATCAGAATCGATCGCGGACGAAAAGACGGACGTTTGCCTGGTCCGGGAGTATTATTAAGAACAGAATGGGCATGTCAAGCAATTCCAGAGGAAAACGGCGGTCAGCTGGGCAACGCCGCGCTTCGACGCTCGATCATGCCGCCGTTCCTTTTAGTGGTCTCGCCATGACCCGTTCGATGCTTGGATATTCTTAGTGCCGATCGATGGCCGTAGTCGACGATCGATTGCAAGGGCGGGATGTTTGCCGCGAGATTGGCTCTAGGGGGGGACTGGAGGACATTAGGCCAGCGCGGCCGACAGCTTGAGGGCGAAGGAGGCGATAACCTTGGTCTTCGAATTGAAACGCCCGGTGAGTGCGGATCGTCGGGCTGCTGTCTCGGACGCCGGGAGCAAAAAAAAGTTTCGCTGCCCACGTCGAGATGGTCGGTTGCGGTGCTCACGGCGCGGCTTTTCAATGAGGACCATGAGAAACCAACAAGCCACCCGCTTGCTCTTCGAGTTGTCCCGTCCGGGGCGTCGCGGCACAGAACCGCCGCCGCCGGATGTGCCCGCCGTGCCGGTGGCGCTGTTGTTGCCAGTGGAATGCTTGGCGTCGTCGCCGCCTCCGCTACCGGAGCTCGCTGAACCCGACGTTGTTCGCCATTTCACCAACCTGTCGACGCTGAACATGTCTGTCGACACGCACTTTTACCCGCTCGGATCGTGCACCATGAAGCACAATCCGAAGCGGAACGAGCGGCTCGCGTCGCTCCCGGGGTTCCTTGGGCTTCATCCGTTGCAACCAGTGGAGACGACCCAAGGCGTCTTGCGGTTGCTGTACGAGCTTCAGCAGTACCTCGGCGAAATCTCCGGACTGCCGGGAGTGTCGCTCCAACCGGCCGCTGGGGCCCAAGGCGAGCTTACCGCGTTGATGGTCGCGGCGGCCTACTTCCGCCATCGTGGCGAGCGGCGGCGAAAGGTGCTTGCGCCGGACAGCGCTCATGGAACCAATCCGGCGAGCGCGGCGATGGCCGGTTTCCAACCGGTCACGGTGAAGAGCACGTCGGCGGGCGGCGTCGATCTCGCAGACTTGGAGGCGAAGCTGGACGATTCTATCGCCGTCTTCATGATCACCGATCCCAACACGCTGGGGCTGTTTGACGGCAGCGTGGGACGGATCGCGGAACTGGTCCACGCGCGGGGCGGTTTGATTTATCTGGACGGCGCGAACATGAACGCCATTCTCGGAATCGCCCGGCCTGGCGATTTCGGAGCCGACATGATGCATTACAACCCGCATAAGACCTTCAGTGGTCCCCATGGCGGTGGCGGTCCGGGTGCTGGCCCGATCTGTGTGGCGGCGTCGCTGGCGCCGTTTTTGCCTTCACCGATCGTCGCCCGATCGGCGGACGGCTTGTTCCACTGGGACGACGATCGGCCGCTATCGATCGGCCGCGTCCGCGGATTCCATGGGAACATCGGCGTATTGGTTCGCGCCTACGCGTACATTCGCTCGTACGGCCCCGATGGTCTCCGAGCGGTCTCGGAAAACGCTGTGCTCAACGCCAACTATTTGTTGCGTCGGATTCAAGAACTGCTGCCTGTGCCACATGGCGACCGCTGTATGCATGAATTCGTCGCTTCGGCGGCGGCCTGGAAAAAGCAACACGGCGCGACGGCGATGGATATCGCGAAACGGCTTTTGGACTACGGGTTCCATGCGCCGACCGTTTACTTTCCGTTGACGGTGCCCGAGGCGTTGATGATCGAGCCGGCGGAGAGCGAAAGCCGCGAGACGCTCAACGCGTTCGCCGACGCCCTGGGGACGATCCTGCGCGAGCCTACGGAGACTTTGCGCGAAGCCCCACTCACCACGCCAATCCGCCGCCCCGACGAAGTGCGAGCGGCGAAACAACCGGTGCTGCGATGGAAACCCGACTGATTTGCGATGGTCCCGCCGACGGCGTTTGGAACATGGCGGTCGACGAGGCTCTGCTAGAGACCGTGGGACTCGCCGCTGCAACCCCGGCTTCCGTCCTCCGTTTCTACCAGTGGTCGCCAGCGACGCTGTCGTTGGGGTATTTCCAGGGCCTCACGGAACGGCAGTTTCACGCCGCGAGCCGCGACTGCCCGCTAGTTCGACGCGCCTCGGGCGGTGGAGCCATTTTGCACGACCGGGAACTGACCTACAGTTTCGCCACCGCCGTCGCCGGTGGATTGGGCGGCCACGAAGCGCTGTACGACGCCTTCCACGACACGCTGGTCGAAACGCTCGCCGATTGGGGGGTGCGAGCGACGCGGGTGCCCGCCGCCCGCCTCCAACCGGATTCGGGTCCGGCAATCCGACTGGTCGCGATCAGTCCGCAATCGCCCAGTGCGCCGACTGAATCGCCTGCGATGCGATTGACCGCGGATGGGACGACATACGAGGGGCCGAGCGGCCGTCCGCGCGAGCTGCCCGACGGGAATGAAACAGCCTTCCTGTGTTTCGAGCGACGCAGTCCCGGCGATGTGCTGGTCGCGGGAATGAAAGTGGGAGGCAGCGCCCAGCGGCGCAATCGCGGCGCGCTGTTGCAACACGGCAGCGTGCTCTTGCGGCGTTCCCCATTCGCCCCGGAATTACCCGGAATCGCCGAACTGACCGGCGTGATCATCGAGCCCAACGACTTGCGGGAACGTTGGTGCGAACGGTTGGCGACGCGGTTGGCGTTGCGGTGGCGGATCGACCGGCTGACAGATGCCGAGCGGGAAAACGCCGATTCGCTCGGATGCGGAAAGTTTGGCGGCGAGGCGTGGACGAACCGACGACCGTGACCGCCTCGCTTTCCGATAACTCACACGCCCAAGCCCCCACGCCCCGGCCCCCACGCCGCCAGCCCGACTGACCAATATACGGAGCCTAACCGAAGAACTTTTTTGACGGTGGCTATCCGCGTATGGTATTTTCGGAAACAATGCTATCGTGACCCGGGGAAGTTCGAAGTTCTGGCGAT
>JBJTOW010000268.1:0-3272 GCA_046074805.1 Planctomycetota bacterium
CGAAGCCGGCCCACTCGACGGTGAACTTGTGCCCGGCGTGTTGCGATGCGCTCGCGAACACGGACTGGATCTCGAGTCGCTTGACGCCGCCGAATTAACGCGTCGCTTCCCGGGATTTCGACTTCCGGAAGGTTGCCAAGCGGTTTTTGAGCGGCAAGCCGGTTTTCTGCGAGTCGAACGTTGCGTGCTCGCGCATCTCCGAGCAGCGCTGGCCTGCGGCGCGGAGCATCGGACGGGCGTCGATGTCAGCGGATGGCGGTACGCGGCGCCGCCGACAGGCTCGTCGGCAGTTGCGGCGCCGGGTGGATTCGCGGCGAACGCGGACGCCGGAATAATGGCGGAGGCCAACACCGATTCGGGTGTCATCACCGTTGAGACATCGCTCGGAGCGATCGCCACCCGTCGGCTCGTGATCACCCCAGGAGCTTGGGCGCCGCAATTGCTCGCCGGTCCCAGTGGCCGTTGGCCATTCGCATTTCGAGTCCTCCGCAAGCATCTGCATTGGTTCCATCCTAAAACGCCCGATTACGCCGCTCCCAAGGGGTGCGCGTTCTTCTTCGAACTGCCCTGGGGCATGTTTTATGGGTTTCCACAGATCGACGATTTTGGCGTGAAAGTGGCGAACCACGCCGGCGGCGAGTCCGTGGCGAATCCGCTCGCGTACGACCGTTCGCCAGATCCCGAGGATCTGCGACTTGTGGAAACCTTTGTCGGTGCCTACATGCCGGGACTGTCGCGTTCACATCGTCGACACGCGACGTGCCTCTATACGATGACGCCAGACGGCCATTTCATGGTCGATCGACATCCCGAATGCGATCGCGTGGTGTTGGCAGCTGGCCTGTCGGGCCATGGCTTCAAATTCGCGTCGGTGCTCGGTGAATTGCTGGCTTCCTGGACGCTTGATGGCGGTCCCGGACAACCTATCGAATTCCTTGGTCTGAATCGATTTGCGGCAAGTTGCGGCATCTAAAGCCGTGCTCATGGTGAGGGAAAGGCTCGTGGAATCGTCCGACGCGACGACGCGGGCGGCCCGAATTTCAAAGTCGGGGAAGACATCAGTGGCGACGGAAGATTTTTCCCGCGCGATGCTTGGGACAGTTCAATTCGGTATGCCGTACGGAGTGGCGAACCGTACGGGAATGCCTGACGAGAACGCGGTAGCCGCGATTGTCTTGGCGGCAGTGGACGGCGGCGTAACCGCGTTTGATACGGCGGCCAGTTATGGCGTGAGCGAAGAAGTTTTAGGGCGGGTGTTCCAACGCCTGGGACTGCGCGACCGTGTGACCGTTGTTACGAAGGTACGTCCGCTAACCAGCGATGAGCGGTCCGACGCAGGCCGCGCGCGCGAGGCGATCGAGCGGTCGGTTGCCGACTCACGGCGAAAACTTGGCTTGGCCCGAATCGCCGCCGTGTTGTTTCATCGGGAGGAGGACGCGGTTTGGCTGGACGAATTGCGGCGACTGGCCGACCGAGGATGGTTCGAACGCTGCGGCGTTTCCTGCGACAACGTGCCCGGACCCGCGGTCAAGTTCGCCGGGGATCCGCGAGTCTCCGCGTTGCAAGTACCCGCGAATCTGCTCGATACGCGACATTTGCGCAGCGGCCTTTTCGCGGCGGCGGCAAGTCATGGCGTCTCGGTGTTCGTCCGCAGCGCCTTTTTGCAAGGTTTGCTCTTGATGCCGGAAGCGGCGATTCCGGCGACGCTGGCGGGAGTCGTGCCATGGCGTCAAAAGCTGGAAGAGATCGCGGCCGGCGCCGGTCTGGCGATGGGCGAGTTGGCGATTCGTTATTTGCTCTCGCTGGAGGGCCTGACGAGCGTCTTGATCGGCGTGGAGACGTTGGAACAGCTCGAGGCGAACCTCGCCTTTTTCGACCGTGGCCCGCTGTCCGCCGACGTCTTGACTGCGATCGAACGGTTAAGGCTCGCGCCCAGCGATCTGGAAATAACGCCCCGGCTTTGGCCGGCGCGTTGAACAGCTAACCTGCCCGCCGTTCGCAAACCGTCGTCTTTTCCAATGGATTGCATCCGCTCAAAAAATTGCGAAAACAACTGGCGGAAATCGTCGGAGATCGGCACAATACGCCGCGTTAAATCTTCCTATCCCGATTCCGGGATGTCACGGTTGCGTTTTCGATGCCGACCGCCCATTTTGCAGGGAGGGCCGTATGCCGCGAATCTTGTTGGTAATGGTTGTCTGGCTTTTCGCGCTGAAGGCAACCGTGTCGTCGGCCGACCCAAAACAAACGACGTCGGAGGTGCGCGATGCCGCACGTTATGGCGTCGAAGGAAACATCGCCGAGCAGCGGGAACGTCTCAGTTCTCTGGTCGTTGGACACCCCGACTTGGTCGTCGCTCGAGGACATTTAGGCCAAGTTCGGCATGGCAAAGCTTGGATTGATTTTGAAGAGCTTGTCACCCTGCCCGCCGAAGTTCAGAAACGACGCGACTATGAAATGGCTCGAGAGTCGGCCCTGGACACGCTGGAAGGACAGCTCGAGTTGGCGAATTGGTGCCAACGGCAGGGGCTTTTAGACCAAGAACGCGCCCACCTTGGTCGAGTACTCACTTTCGACCGCGAGAATGGCGCGGTCCGCAGTCGCCTGGGATTCGTCCGGCGAAACGGCGAATGGGTTAGCAGCGCTGAAAAGCGCGCTGCGGATACGCGGCAATTGGAACAAGTGTCCGCTTTGCGAAAGTGGCGCCCCAAACTCCGCGAAATCATGGCCGGACTAACCCACAAGCATCGAGACACACCTGACCATATTCGAGAGCGTGCAAGGCAGCTCGCGCAACTCGGCAAGATCACCGACCCTGCCGCGATCTCGGCGATCGAGTTGGAATTGGCCGCGTACATGAGCCGGCTGGGCGCTCAGCCAGGATCAACGGAACACAAGATAGAACATGTCATTTTGCCACTCGTGCGGACCATCGGTGGTATTCCACAGCCGGAAGCGGCGGCTTCGCTAACCCGAATCGCCTTGGATTTCGCCTTGGCCGTGCCAATGGAGCTTCCGGAGGCTTTCGCAGTGGACACCTATGGCCCTAGGTATCCGTCCGTCGCGGAGTTGAGAGGTGTATCTTCACTGGCCCGACGACTGCCACGCGAATCTTCCGCAGCGTTTAGTGAAGCAATCGACCAGCTACGGCGCCATCCTCGGGATTCCTTCGTTCCGTTACTGCTGTCCGGCCTTTCATCGCCCATCCAAGGCGAGTTTCTTGCATATCGCGAACGCGACGGCGATGTGGTCGTCCGGCTATTTTACTCGCG
>JBJTOW010000269.1:0-2980 GCA_046074805.1 Planctomycetota bacterium
GCGGCAGTTTGCCGAGAACAGCCCATGGCCCGAAGCGGCCACAGCCACCAACCACGTTTACGCCATTGAGACTCGACGCGTAGCCACCGACGCGTTCGATGGCACAACGTCCCCAACCGGGACCGCCAGCAACGCCGGTGCGGCTGTTTCCAAGGCAGTCGCCGCCAACTCAACCATTGCCAACTCAACCATTGCCAACGCAACCGCTGCCAATGCGGCCGCGGCTAACACGACGGGGCCTGTCCGCGAACTCACATGGACGAAAGCCGCCCACGAAGCGTTGTCGACCGCCATGGCGCGGGACGCCACGATCTTCGTGCTCGGCGAAGGCATCGGCAAACGCGGCGGCAATTTCATGACCACGGTCGGACTGTTCGATCTTTATGGTCCTGAGCGGTTGCGGGACACGCCAATTTGCGAACGCGGTTTTGTCGGGCTAGCGGGTGGAGCCGCGATGACGGGCACCCGGCCCATCGTCGATTTCATGTTCGCCGATTTCGTCCTTGATTCGGTCGGCGAAATCATCAACCAGATCGCCAAAATGCAGTACATGTCGAGCGGCCGGTTGCGGATGCCGGTCTTGTTGCGCGGCTGCATCGGCATCGGACATTCGGCCGCCACGCACCACTCGGGAAGCTACTACGCGATGTACGCTAACATTCCCGGACTTCGCGTTGTCGTGCCGTCGAACGCTCGCGACGCGAAAGGGTTGCTCGCCCACGCCCTGCGTTGCTTCGATCCGGTGTTGTTCCTCGAGCACCGGGAGTTGCTGAGCACGAAGTGCGTTGTGCCCGAGGAGGATTACGAGATTCCGTTCGGCGTAGCTCGAGTGGCCCGCGCGGGACGCGACGCGACCGTGGTGGCGTTGGCCCGGATGGTCCCGTTGGCGATCGAGGTAGCCGGAAAACTCGCCGCCGAGGGCATCGAGGTGGAGGTGATCGATCCCCGCACCGTGTCGCCGCTCGACACCGAAACGATTATCCGCAGCGTCGCCAAGACAGGCCGCCTGCTGGTTGTCGACGAAGCGTGCGCGCCTTGCGGGTTCGCCGCCGAAGTCGTCGCTCGCGTCGCCGACGCGGGCTTCGATGAACTCGACGCGCCCATTCGGCGATTGCACGGAGCGTTCGCGCCCACCCCCTACAGCCCGCCGCTGGAAGCCGCCGTAGTCCCCAACGCGACGGCGATCGAACAGGCTCTGCGGGACCTGCTGGCGGAATAAGTTGGCGATTTCATCCGCCGCATTGTGGAAAGGCCCAAGCATGGCGCACAAAGTCACAATCCCCCGGCTCGGCTGGTCGATGGAGGAAGGCACTTTCGCGGGCTGGAAACGCCGCGATGGCGAATTCGTCCGCGCCGGTGAACCGCTGTTCGAATTGGAAGGCGAAAAGGCCGTCCAGGAAATCGAAGCCGTTGATAGCGGTGTCCTGCAACTTGCCCCCGACGCTCCCGCAGCCGGCGCCATCGTCGCCGTCGGCCGCGTCATCGGCTACCTGCTCGAAACGGGCGAAACGTCGGCCTTCGCTTCCGCAAACCCGGAAACAAACTCGACAACGGCCAGCAACGTCCAAGCATCCGCCGCCACTTCGAGCGTCGTTCCGCCTGTGGCGTCGCCCTCGGTTCGGCGACTGGCCCGCGAACTCGGCGTGCCTTTGGCCGCTGCCGCGCCGTCCGCGGGCGCTGATCGCATTACCGCCCGCGATGTGCGGGCCGCGGCCGAAGCGCAAAGCGCTCGCCCTGCGAATATTCCTTCCAGCGCGCCCACGGCGATATCGCCATCGACGGGCCGCACTGGCACACCCGCTGGCGCACTTACTAGCACACTCGCTGGCGTATCCACCGGCACTCCGCCCGGAAAATCCACCGAAGTCCGCGCTCATACCGGACCCGACATCAACGTTCATGCTCGCGGCGATGCGCCGCGGAGTGGGCGAGTCCGTTTGCATGCGACGCCTAGGGCCCGAAGGCTGGCGCGGCAATTGGGCGTTGAGTTATCCACTGTGATCGGCAGCGGGCGACACCGTCGAATCCGCGAACGCGATGTTCGGGCACACATGACAACGGCGACCGAGAACGCAGGCGTCGGAACGCCGCTTTCCGCAGTGCGGCGGGCGATCGCTACCAATCTGCGCCGCAGCCGCGACGAGACGGTTCCCGTCACCCTCCACGCCCGCGCGGACGCCGGGAATTTGACGAGCCTCCGCGAGCAGTTCCGCGCTGGTCGGAGCGGCTCTTCGGCGGACACTCGCCAAGTGCCTTCGTACACCGACTTGCTGGTGAAACTGGTGGCCGCCGTGCTACCTCATCATCCGCGTTTCGCGCAGCGTTGGAATCACGGGACGCTCGTCGAGCCGCAAGCATGGGATATCGGAGTGGCGGTTGATACCGACGAAGGACTGATCGTCCCAGTGGTCCGCGATGTGCCGTCGTTGCGGATTTCGGAACTGGCTGCGCGTGTCAAAGACTTGGCGGAACGCGCCCGAAGTCGCCGGTTGCGGCCCGAGGAGATGGAGGGCGGCGTGTTCACGGTCAGCACGCTTGGAAGCCTTGGCATCGAGACATTCACACCGATCATCCGTTGGCCGGAAGTCGCCATACTCGGCGTCGGGGAAATTCGCCGCGAACCACGCGTGGTCGCCGACGATCGGATCGAGCCGCGTTGGACGGTCCGCTTGAGCCTCACTTTCGATCATTGCGCTAACGATGGCGCCCCGGCCGCCCGCTTTCTGAAGGATCTTTGTTCGGCTATTGAAAACCCAGCCGCCTGGCTGCTCGAATAGGCGAGAAGACGAAAGTGTTTACTCAACGGAGCTAAATCATGCCGAGCCATGCGACGAACGCCCTACCGACCATGTTTTCCGTAGCGAAAACGCGGCGTGCGATTTGGGCCTCCACCTTGACGCTCGCGACCGCGTTCTCCGTCGCGCAGCTCGCTGGACCCGCCGACACGCTCGCCGACACGCTCGCCGACACCAAGTCGAAG
>JBJTOW010000270.1:0-12721 GCA_046074805.1 Planctomycetota bacterium
TGTTGTTTGGCGACACGGGCGAACGTGCCCGCTTCGATCATTCGCTGGCCTTTACACCCGACGGCATGTGGCTCGCCGTCGCGGGCCGGTCTGGCATCGAGATTTGGGATCCACGCGCGCGTCAGCTTAATCAGCGCCTCGATACGTCGGGGCGAGTCCCCCAGCATGTCGCGGTGTCGCCCGATGGGAATTGGCTCGCCGCCGCCAACAGCGAAGATTGCTGGCTTGAGGTTTGGCGACGGACGGGTAGCGAGTTTCGGTCGGTTTGGCGGCTTAGTTCGATCGCCGCCAACGAACTGACGTTTTCCGCTGCCCGAGGCACTCTCGCGGTTTCGGACTGGGTGGCCGATCGGGTCGCCGTGTTTCGTGTGGAGAGCGGTCAACTGGATCGGGAAATCTCCGCGCGGCAGTGTTATTCCGTGGCCTACTCGCCCGACGGACGCAGCCTCGCCTTCACGGAACTGGATAAATGGCGAGTCGCGGGGGAATTGTCGCGATCTGCCGTCGAGTTCAACGCCCATTGGAACACCGTGCGGGGCGTGTGCTGGAGTCCTTCGGGCCGACTGCTCGCGACCTGTGGCGAAGATCGCCGCGTTGTCGTATGGGATCCGCTACTCGCGCGTAGGCGGTGCGATCTGATCGGTCATCGATCGCAGTCGATCCGCGGCCATTTTGTCGATGAAGAGCGGCTTTTGACGCTGGAAGAGAATGGCGAACTGCTTGTCTGGCATGTCGGATTGGGACGCTTGCTCTGCCGGCTCAGGCCGCTCCTTGTTGGCCGCTGTTTCGACATGGCCGTGGCGCCGGACCGGCAGACAGTGGCCTGCCATTTGGAGGATGGCCGAGTCCAAATCCTCCGCCTCAACAAGCAAAGCGAATGACTGTCCGACGACTTCGATGCGTCTCGCCCGTCGACGGCGTCGTCGGTATGCTCATAACCGGTATCGGCGGGCTCGCGCGTTCGCGGTCCATCTTCCCCATTCGCTCGATTCGCCAAGCCGCCGGTTCGCGGTCCCAATGTGAGGACAAGTTATGCTGCCAGCGCTCCGCAAACGCTTGGGTTTAGAAAGATCGATTCGTTCCAGCGCCGCTCGAATCGGGCTGACGCTCGCCAGCGGGGCGTATGGGCGAGTTGGGACTGTTATCGCCGTTGGGGCCGTTTTCGCTGTTTTCGCCCTTGGGACCGTGGGGGCCGGCGGCCTGTCGGGCGTCGCGAAGGCTACTCAGTTTCCACCGCGCCCGCTGCTGGCCGTTCAAACCCAGCCACCGGCCTCGAAGGATAACTTGACGCGTCCGCGTCAGCCGTCTCCCAACGCGAAGCCGGCGGCGAAGCCAGGGGGGGCGACGCCTGCGGCAGCGGTCGGACCGCCGAATTCTGGCAAGACGGGTTCCGGCAAGACAGATGCCGGTAAGACAGATGTTGGCAAGGCAGACGCCGGCAAGATGGGGGCTGGGAAGACGGGGCGGCCGCGGCTCTTGGGCGATTTGTTACCGCCCGGCGCGGCGACGAACCCGGAGTCTGAACGGCGCCGGCCGCCCCGCCAACCGCTCGATCCCCAGCGAGCGGCGGCGGCCGGCTTTCGGAAACTCGATAGCAAACACCTGACGTTATACACGGACTTGCCGAGCATTCCGGCGGTCGATGAATTGCCCGCCCTGTTCGATTTGGCGATCGATCCATGGTGCGAATACTTCGGCATCGAACGACGGAAGCTCGAAGGCTGGCGGCTGACTGGCTATTTGATGCGGGACCGGGAACGGTTTCTGTCCGCGGGCGCGATTCCCGACTATCTGCCGAAATTCGACAACGGGTTTCAGGCGGGCGACGAGATCTGGTGGCGCGACGATCCGGCGGATTACTACCGCCGCCATTTGATGCTCCATGAAGGCACGCACGCATTCATGAGCCGATGGCTGGGTGGCGTGGGGCCGCCGTGGTTCGCGGAAGGCTGCGCGGAACTGGTGGCGACGCATCGCTGGTCCAATGGGCGGCTCACCATGCGTTACCTGCCCCAAGACCGCGACGAGACGCCGAATTGGGGGCGGGTGAAAATCGTGCGGGACGATTTCGCAGCGGGTCGCGGGATGGCGTTGCCCGCCATTTTCAATTACGACCTACAGTCGCACCTGCGAGTTGAAATGTATGGGTGGAGTTGGGCGGCTGCTCAATTTCTCGACGCCCACCCGCTGTCGCAAGCCGCGTTTCGCGGACGCTTCGCCGACGCCCGCGAGGAGGGGCCCGAGTTGACTCGCCGGATGCTGGCCGACATCGGCGAATCGGCTGGAGATTTATACGAAGAGTGGCAGATGCTCGCCGCCGAGGCCGATTACGGCTACGACGTGGCCCGCGCGGCCGTGAAACGCCAACCAGGCAAACGGCTGACAGATCCCGAAGTGCGACTGAAAATCTCGGCGGCGGCGGGCTGGCAATCGACTGGCGTCGAATTGCACGTCGGCGAGACCTACGAAGTGGCGGCCGTCGGGCGGTATCGTCTTGTGGCGGGCCCGCCTGAATGGCCATGCGAGCCGGGCGGGGTGACGATCCGCTACCACCGCGGTCTGCCGCTCGGAATGCTGGTCGGCGCGATTCGCCCCGATCCGCTGCCCAGCGATACATTGACGCCGCTCGCGCGGCCCCAGCCGATCGGCCGCAAGCGGCTTGTCGAACCCGAGTGGACCGGGACGCTGTATTTGAAAATCAACGAGCCACCGGGCGAACTGGCCGACAACGAGGGCGAACTGCTCGTGAGGATCCGCAAGCCGCAGCCATGATCCGTTCCCGCAGATCATTCGCAGATCATTCGCGGCTCATTCGCGGCTCATTCGCGGCTCATTTCCCGCGGATCGCTTCCAGCGCCTGGCGAACATGCTCGTCGGAGGCCAACTGCGCGGAAAACACCAGCCGCACGATTCCTTCTTTGTCGATCACGTAGGTCACGCGGCCGGGAAACAGCCCCAATGTCGACGGCACACTGAATCGCTTGCGCAGTTCGCCATTCGCGTCGGCGATCAACGGGAAATTCAGGCCATGCCGCGCGGCAAAGGCTTGGTGGCTTTCCGGCGAGTCGCTGCTGACGCCAATCACTTCCACGCCTGCGGCGACGAAATCGTTGTAGGAATCGCGGAAGGAACACGCCTCTTTCGTGCATATCGGCGTGTCGTCCTTGGGATAGAAAAACAGGACCAGCCCGCGTTGACCGACGAAGTCGCCAAGTTTCACGCGGGTTCCCTGGTGCGTGGTCGCTTCGAAATCGGGCGCTCGATCGCCTACCTGTAGCTTCGCCATGACGTGACGCTCCGAGATGCGTGGTTTCCGCTTCCGCACGCTCGTATGATATCGCCCCGCTGGCAGGCGGCCAGCCAATCGGCCTTGTCGCGTTGCGAGCTTGTTCATGAGATTCGGCGGAACCCCAGGAGCGGAAGCGAATGTGTAATCCAGTTTTCTTGCCACTGCTGCTTTGCGGCTTATGCGGCCAAGTGGAGCGTGTCCAAAGCCCTGGGGCGGCGCCGGCTAAAACCGCGGAGGCCAAAGCGGATAGCGTTCGTCCAAACATTGTGCTGTTCTTGGCCGACGACCTCGGGTACGGCGATCTCGGTTGCTTCGGCCACCCGGTGATCAAAACGCCAAACTTGGACGCCTTCGCCAAGCAAGGCGCGCGGCTTACCCAGTGCTATTCGGCGAGCGCGGTTTGCAGCCCGTCCCGCTCGGCGTTGCTCACCGGCCGCACGCCCCATCGCAACGGCGTATTCACCTGGATCGCGGAAGGGGCGCCGGTGCACCTGCGAACGTCGGAAATCACGTTGCCGAAACTGCTGCGGGAAGCCGGTTACGCCACTTGTCATGTCGGCAAGTGGCACTTGAATGGCCAATTCAACCAGCCGTCCCAGCCGCAACCCGGCGACCACGGATACGACTGGTGGCTCGCGACTCAGAACAACGCCGCCCCGTCCCACGCGAATCCCGAAAACTTTGTCCGCAATGGGGCGGCGGTCGGCAAACTGGAAGGTTACTCGGCGCCGTTGATCGCGGCCGAAGCCGCTCGATGGCTAAAGACCCAACGCGACCCCGCCAAGCCGTTTTTCCTGGCGGTGTGGACCCACGAGCCGCACTATCCGATCAAGTCGGATTCGCGGTTCAAGGCGCTCTACCCGGATCTCGCCGACGATGTCCAACGCGAACATCATGCCAACGTGACTCAAATGGATGCCGCATTCGGCGACCTGATGAAGACGCTCGATGAGTTGCGGTTGGCTGACAACACGCTGGTGGTTTTCACGTCGGACAACGGGCCGGAGGGCGATGGAATCAAGTCGCCTGGCCGCGGTTCGACCGGCGGCCTCCGCGGGCGGAAACGCGATCTGCACGAGGGCGGCATCCGAGTGCCAGGGTTGGCGAGATGGCCGGGACAGATTCCGGCTGGCGGCGTCTGCGACACGCCGGTCATCGGCAGCGACATGTTCCCAACCATGCTGGCCGCCGCCCGTGTTGCTCTACCCGCCGATCGGGTCATCGACGGTGTCAATGTCTTGGGGCCGTTGAGCGGCCAGGCAGCGGCTGTCGCGCGCCCGCAACCCCTGTACTGGCGGCTTCACATGGCCCCGAACGCCAAAATCGCCATGCGAGTGGACGATTGGAAGATCCTGGCCGACGCTTCGCTATCCCAGTTCGAACTGTACCACCTTCGCACCGATCCAAAAGAGAGCGAGGATTTGGCGACGAGCCAACCGGAGCGGTTCGCGATGCTCCGCGAGCAGTTGGTGAAGTTCACCGCCGCCGTTGACGCCGAGGGGCCAGATTGGTGGCGGACGCAAAACGCCAACGGAGGTGGCCCGCCTGCGAAACCGGACGGAGGCAAGAAGAAGAACAAGGCGAAGAATCCACCTAAGTCCGAGCCAGCGAAAGTTCGAAACCCATAATCGCGGCGACTGACCGGCCGACGCTCGGACAATTGGCACGACACTTGCAAATGGTAGAACTCGGAACGGAGGCAATCGCCGTTTCGAGAAGGCGAATCACCTGCCAGTTAGGGGTCGGAACAGAGAACCAGAGGCGGCTCGAAACAGGGAAGAGGCCTGGATTGAGCGTTCCCCACGGGCGTTTGGATGCGGCAAACTCCAGACGCGTCAGGGTGCCGCGGCCGAGTGGCAAGCTCGGACGCGGCCCCTGTGCGGGTGGTTCGCCAACGCGAACGGCGAGAATACCGTGCGAGGCGTGTTGCCCTGGGTGAGGCCCCAAGGGTGGCGAACGAGCGGGCGGACTCGAACGTGCGTGAGCACGTTGGGGGACGCCCGTTTTCGTTGGCCGACCGAGCGGTAACCGGGGTTGTTCGGCGACCGACATCGGGTGGTGGTGATTGTCTTCCCGGCAGTCGAGGCGAACCCTGCCTCGCTCCGAGGTAGCCGGTTCACGATCTGGAACATCGCGAGCCGACCCAAGGACAACCTTCCAGCCGACTGCTGCGTTTCGCTACAACTGCTGCAAAACGCTACAGTCAACTTGATACAGTCTATGAAGCGACTGCGGCCAGGGCCAACTTTTTGCGTCTTGCGGACCAAAAATTTTCGAAAAACCTTCCCGGCGGCCGCGAACCGCGAAAAAAAACGTTTGAAATTCGCGTTTCTTACTCGGCCCGGTGGGTACAATCGCCCAGCGGCTTCGTTTAGATACGCGGACAGAACTTCTCGCGGATGCGGCGTGCGGTTCCACAGGAGAGCGACGTATGCGGTGGGGCAAAATGAAGATGGGCGGCAAACTGGCGATCGCGCTCGCGCTCGCGGGTTCCAGTTTTCTGACTGGAACTCTCCCGACGAATGTGGCTGAGCTAGCCGGGTTGCCGGGAGTTCGGATGCCGGGAGTTCGGTTGCCGGGGATCTCTGGCCAGACGCTGAGCCATTTCGCGGGCCGAACAGCAGCGGCAGCGGAAAAGGCCCCGGCTAACACAGCAGCCAAGTCCGAGACGAAGTCTGATGCGGGCGTCCGCAGTGGCAAGAAGGGTGAACCGGTGGTGCCGAAGGATTTCGGCATTCCGCAGGTTCGCTACATCAATGAACAAATCAGCCAAGTTTGGCGAGAGAACAACCTGTCGCCCGCGCCGCCGGCCTCCGAGGGCGAATGGTGCCGCCGGGCGTTTCTGGACATCATCGGTCGTATTCCGTCGGTGACGGAACTGAAGAGCTTCCTGGACAGCAAGGATCCGGACAAGAAGGCCAAGCAGGTCAATAAGCTTCTGTTCGACGAAGCTTACACCGAAGAATACGCTCGGAACTGGACCACGGTCTGGACGAACATTCTGGTAGGCCGAAACGGTGGCAACGAGGAGAACAGCCTCATCAGCCGTGCCGGTATGCAGAAGTACCTCCGGGATTCGTTCGCCCGTAGCAAGCCGTACGATGTGATGGTGAAGGAGCTTGTCACGGCGACCGGCAGTACGTCGCCGGGTGGCGAGTCGTTCAATGGCGCCGTGAACTTCTTGATCATGAAGGTGAACGAGGAGAAGGCGACGCTGGCGACGGCCGAAATCTCGAAGGTGTTCTTAGGTCTGCAGGTGCAATGCACTCAGTGCCATGATCACCCGTTCAATGACTGGAAGCAGCAAAAGTTTTGGGAATTCAACGCGTTCCTGCGTCAGACCCGGGCCCTGCGTCAGTTCGTCCCGGGGACTCGCGATGTGCAGTCCGCGACGCTGGTGGACGAAGACTTCGCGGGTGAAGGCGGAGACGCGAATGAAGCCGAGCTGTATTACGAATTGCGGAATGGGCTGACCAAGGTCGCCTATCCGGTATTCATCGACGGCAGCGAGATCGCCCGTAGCGGCTACGTTTCCGAGGTGAATCGTCGGCAAAAACTGGGCGAATTGGTGATTGCCTCGGAATTCCTCGAGAAGGCGATCGTGAACCGGATGTGGTGCCATTTCCTGGGCTACGGGTTCACCAAGCCGATCGACGACCTGGGTCCGCAAAATCCGCCGACTCACCCGGACTTGCTCGAATACCTCGGCAAGGAAGTTCGGAAAAACAGCTTCAACATGAAAGAGCTGATTCGCTGGATTACACTCAGCGAGCCGTATGGTCTGTCGAGCCGCATTTCGTCGAGCAACACGATTGACGATCCGCTGCTGGGCGAAACGCCGAAGTTCAGCCACTTCTACCTGCGGCAGATGCGGGCGGAAGAGCTGTACGAGTCGTTGCTGGTGGCGACGGAAGCTCACAAGACTCGGGGCAGCTACGAAGAGCAGGAGAAATCGAAGGGGGATTGGCTGCGTCAGTTCGTGATCGCATTTGGCAACGACGAAGGGGCCGAGGCGACGACGTTCAACGGAACGATTCCTCAGGCGTTGATGATGTTCAATGGCGACCTGATCAAGAAGGCGACGAGCGCCGAGAAGGGGAGCTTCCTGACGGAAATCGCCACGAACAAGGCGATGAAGCCGGCCGATAAAATCAATTTCTTGTTCATGGCGGGACTTGCCCGCACCCCGAACAAGAACGAACTGGACATCGCGAACAAACTGCTGCTGGCTCGTAAGGGAGACACAGTGGCGGCCCTGCAAGATGTGTGGTGGGCCGTGCTGAACAGCAACGAGTTCATTTTCAACCACTAGGACGGCTGGCGGCATGACGCCGCGGCCCGCGACCAGCTACGGTCGCGACTTGTGATGGTATTGCTTCGGAAATTGAAACGGAAACTGTGACGGAAACTTGATCGATCCTTATTTTTAAGTCTGGGAGATTTTCGATGTCGTTGCTAACGCCCACTGGCATGTCCCGTCGGCATTTTATGTCGCACATGGCGGGTGCCTCGTCGATGGTGATTCCGGCTCTGACCCTGGGCCATTCGTTGCGGACCCATGCCGCCGACCTGAAGAAGCGCCGCAAGTCGGCGATTCTGTTGTGGATGAGCGGTGGTCCATCGACGATGGACATCTGGGATCTGAAGCCGGGCGCGAACACCGGTGGCCCCTTCCGTCCGATCCGCACCGCCGGCGATGTTGAAATCAGCGAGCACATGCCGGAGACGGCGAAGGTGATGAACCACCTGTCAGTGGTTCGCTCGATGAGCACCCGTGAAGCCGATCACAATCGTGGCCGGTACTACATGCACACGGGTTACGTGCCGAACCCGAACATTGAGTACCCGAGCTACGGCGCTGTGTTGTCGCATGAGCTGATCGATCAGCGGCCGGAACTCGAGATTCCTCCGTTCGTCTCGGTCGGTGGTGCGAGCGAAGGCCCGGGCTTCTTGGGCATGGCGTGGGCTCCATTCGTCGTGAGCAGCACGGGCCAAGTCCGGAACCTGGAAATGGGACTCGACAACAAGCGGCTCATGCAGCGGATGGCGGCGCTCGACTTGATCGAGAAGGGCTTCATCGGCGAGAAGCGTGGCGCCACTGCCGAAGATCATCAGAAGGTCTTGAAGAAGACCTTGGACTTGATGACCAGCGAGCAGATGGAAGCTTTCAAGGTCATGAAGGAGCCGAAGGAAGTTCTGGATCGTTACGGCAACGACGGTTTCGGTCGTGGCTGCTTGATGGCTCGCCGATTGGTCGAGGCTGGTGTTCCGTTCGTGGAAGTCGATTACGGTGGATGGGATAACCATGCCAACATCCACACGACGTTGAAGGACACGAAACTGCCGGTTATCGACAAGGCGATCAGCTCGCTGGTCACCGACCTGGAAGATCGTGGCTTGCTGCAAGACACGGCGATCATTTGGATGGGCGAGTTCAGCCGGACGCCGCGTATCAACGCGACGGCGGGACGCGACCACTGGGCTCGGTCTTGGAGCGTGATGGTTGGCGGTGGCGGCCTGAAGGGCGGCATCGCGGTTGGCAAGACGAACGAGGACGGCACGAGCGTCGAGACCGAGCCGTACACGTCGCAAGACGTGATGGCGTCGATCTGCAAGACGCTGGGCATCTCGCTGGAAACGACGTTCACCAGCAAGAGCGGCCGTCCGATGAAGATCGCCAACGGCGGCAAGGTCATCAAGGAACTGTTCGCCTAGTGCGAATTGCCACGTCGATCTTTGCTGATGGCGAATGACAGATTGGGCCGGGACAGCGATGTCCCGGCCCTTATCATTTTCGCATGCTCTTGTCGTGGATTTCGCTGAGTACTTTCGGGAGTCGGTTGCGTTTTAATTGCGTGAGCCATGGCATCGTCTTCCGAGCCACCTGCTGGAAAGCCTTTCGATCCGCGCGCGTTGATCGAAACGCATTACCGGGGGGTTTGGCTTCATCTGCGAGCCCTTGGTTGCGACGAAGCGGAGGCCAGCGATCTGACTCAGGACACGTTCCTGCGGATGCTGGATGATCGCGGAGGCCGCGGGCGGGCATTTGAGGATCATGGAGCGGTAGCCACGGGGAAGTACCTCCGCACGATCGCGGTCAACCTTCTGATCACGAAGCGGCGACGGGAGCGCCGCCAAGTGGTATTGGAAGACATCCAAGTGCTGGATCGGGCTTGGACCGCGTTGGCGGGTGCGGACGACAGCGAGTTGCGTTTGGAGGTGCTGCGGACGTGTTTGGAGGCTCTCACCGAACGAGCTCGGCTGGCCTTGCGTTTGCGTTATGGCGAGGATGCGACACGGGCCAGATTGGCGAGCGAATTGAAATTGAGTGAGGACGGAGCGAAAAACCTACTGCAGCGGGCCAAAGAGCAGTTGCGGGAATGTGTTAAACGGAAGTTGGCGGACGGGGCATGAATCGTTTCGATCACAATGAGTCTTCGGGTCCTCGAGGGGACGCTGGTCGTCGACGGCCAGCGGATTCGGGGGTTGATCCGGCTCAGGCGTTAACGTTCGATTCCGCGCTGGATTCCGCGCTCGATTCCGCGCTCGATGTGGCCCTGGGCCATGTCTTTGAAGGCGTTCAGCCGCCTATGGAACTGGCGGATCGAATCCTGCTCGCATGGCAAGCTCGAGCGGGTGAGCTCGGTGATTGTGATTCTGCTCGACACCGCGATTCCGTGGGTGGTGATCATCGTGGGGATGAGCGTTCGGTGGATCGGCTGACGGTCCAGCCGCTTACGGCCCGCCGGCGAACGCCGATGCAGGCAATCGGTTGGACGGTCTCTTTGGCGGTGTCTTTGGCGGCACTGGTCGTGGGCGCCACGACGGTTGGCTACTGGGTGTCGGGCGACTTGGCGGGGCGATCTGGTTCGGCGGGACGGGTGGACGCAACGGGAATCGCCAGCGTCGAACGTCACACCGCCGACTCGCTGCGATCCGGCGATGTAGGCGATGATGCTGGGCAGTCTGGAGCAGGGCAGTCTGGAGATATTCCGTCGCGAATCATGTCACCTGCGGCTTCGCCGGCGGTGGCTTCGCGCACTGGCGGTGGGCGCACTGGTGATGGGCACTCAGGTGATGGGCACTCAGGTGATGGGCGAAGTGTGGTGGATGCCCAAGATAGAAATCGAAATACAGCCACGGGCGATTTGGTTGGAGTTGACGATGCGGGTGGAACGGTCGATGGCTTGAAGGGGCCGCCGCGTGGTCCGTGGGGTGAGCACGAGATTGTGGCGCTGGTAAACGCGCGGCTCGCGCATGCTTGGCATGAGGCGAATGTAACGCCGGCGTCGCGGGCGTCCGACGAGGACTGGTGTCGGCGGTTGTTCATCCGCGTGTTGGGACGAATTCCGACAGTCGCCGAGGTTCGCGATTTTTTGGCGGAGGCGTCGCCGGACAAGCGGGAACAATGGGCGCAGCGGCTCACCGCGAGCGATTCGATTTACGCGGCGGAATTCGCGGCTCATTGGGCCGATTTTTGGGCGACCGCGTTTACGGCCGTCGAGCCAACCAGCGTGGAACAAACCGGCGTGCCCTCAACGGAGGTGTCGCCAACGAAGGCAGGGGACGTGGCGACGCCAGCGCCGGGAGAGATGGTGGTTGGGTCGCGTGAACAGTTGACGGCTGGCTTGACGCATCGGTTTCGCGAGCGTGTGTCGTTCGCCCGGGTCGCGGCGGAAGTGATTGGGGCGGCGTATTCGAGCGGCTCGGACGAATCTGATTCCCATTTGGCCGCGGTCGATCGAATCGTCCGGATTTTCCTGGGACGCGATTCGCAAGCCGATTTACTTGGTGTGGATGGGCTTGGTCGCGGGGTACCGCGGGAGCTTCGAGCGACGCGGATCGCGGCCTCCGCCGAGTTTTCGCAGGCGGTGGTCAATCGTGTTTGGAGTCATTTCCTGGGCTGTGGGCTGGTCGATCCGAACGACGGCATGCAGCCATCCCGTGTTGGATGGCAGGGCGAGCTGCTGAGGACGCTCGCGGCCCGGTTCGCCGAGCATCGGCATGACTTGGCCGCCTTGGTGCGATGGATTGCGTTGAGCGAAGCGTTTGGAGTTTCCAGCCGGATTGGCGTCGAAGATCCTTTTGAATCGCTCGAAATGTCGCAGCGTCGTCTGTTCAGCCACTACTATGCGCGACCGATGCGGGTCGAGCAGCTTTATGAGTCGTTGCGGTTGTTGGCGAGCGACCATGCGGGCAACGAGCGGCTAGAAGGGCAGCTTAGTGGTCAGCCCATGGGTGGCGACGATCTTCAGCGGCGGGCTTTTTTCACCGCGGTGGCTCGGCGATCTGAACCGGGCATGGCGGATGATGCGTCGTGCGAAAATCCGCAGGCGATCATTGAGGCGGTGGCCCGTTCGCTGATTACAGCCGATGCCGAATTGCCGCGGCGAGTGTTCGGCGCGGACGAATCGAGTTTGATAGCTCGAGTGGTCGGAGATACAAAGTTAGGCCTGGATGAGAAGGTCGTGCATTTGTTCCAGGCGGCGGTCGCTCGACATCCATCGGCGGTGGAAGCGCAAGCGGCACGGGACTTAGTGGGTTCGAGTCCGATGGACCCCGCTATTGGACTCCGCGATCTCTGGTGGGCATTGCTGAACAGCAACGAGTTTTTACTCGACCATTGACGTGGTCGGCAAAAACCGCCTCGTCGCCCTCGCGTTCCCGCTTATTTGGAGTGCGGCGCCCGCGGGCGCCGCTTTAGCCTTTTCCGCCTAGCGCTGAACTCCCTCTCGGAGCCGTCCGCCTCGAGCAATCGGCGGCGCGGGAAAGTGGCGCCCTCGCGTTCCCGCCTATTTGGAGTGCGGCGCCCACGGGCGCCGCTTTGGCCTTTTCCGCCTAGCGCTGAACTCCCTCTTCCTAGTCGTTAGCCTCGAGCGATCGTCGGCGCGGGAAAGCGGCGCCCTCGCGTTCCCGCTTATTTGGAGTGCGGCGCCCACGGGCGCCGCTTTGGCCTTTTCCGCCCGACGCTGAACTCCCTCTCGGAGCCGTTCGCCTCGAGCGATCGTCGGCGCGGGAAAGCGGCACCTTCAGGCGCCGCAGTCCAAAAACCGCCTCGTCGCCCTCGCGTTCCCGCTTATTTGGAGTGCGGCGCCCGCAGGCACCGCTTTGGCCTTTTCCGCCCAACGCTGAAATCCCTCTTCCGAGTCGTTCGCCTCGAGCGATCGTCGGCGTGGGAAAGCGTCGCCTTCAGGCGCCGCACTCCAAAAACCGCCTCGTCGCCCTCGCGTTCCCGCCTATTTGGAGTGCGGCGCCCACGGGCGCCGCTTTGGCCTTTTCCGCCTAGCGCTGAACTCCCTCTTCCGAGTCGTTAGCCTCGAGCGATCGTCGGCGCGGGAAAGCGGCGCCTTTAGGCGCCGCAGTCCAAACACCGCAGCGTTGTCCTCGCGTTCCCGCCTATTTGGACTGCAGCGCCCGCAGGCGCCGCTTTGG
>JBJTOW010000271.1:0-3556 GCA_046074805.1 Planctomycetota bacterium
CGACTGAACCGCGGGAGGCGGTGGCGCGGCAATTCGCGGATGTGGGGATCCGCGTCGAGTTTGGCGGTCGAGGCGAGGGGATCGCTCTCGCGCTGTGGCATGACGCCGCATCGGAGGCAAGTCGCGGGGCGCTCCGCGAGCTTGAACAGCGAGTCGATCGCCTGAACATCGCCATCATGGGGCAGCTGCTCGCCGAGCGAGGCTTGCCTTCGCGTCCCCCGGTGGCGACGATTTCGCGGCCAGTGGAGACGCGCGCCGCCGCGACCGGGTTGCTCGACTTCCTTCCGCTGATCTTGCTTTTGATGACCGTAACGGGCGGCGTGTACCCGGCGATCGATTTAACGGCGGGCGAACGCGAGCGGGACACGTTGGAAACGCTGTTCGCGCTCCCGGTGTCGACCTTCCGAATTCTGCTGGCGAAATACGTCGCAGTATTGGCGGTGACGCTACTTACCGGCGCGATGAATCTGGCGGGAATGGCGGGCACAATCAGCGCTCTGGGGCTAGGCCGGCAGGTGTTTGGCGATGGCGGGTTCGGTGGTTTGCTGATGGTCAAATTGGCGTTGGTTCTGGTCGTCTTCGCCATGTTTTACTCGGCCGTGCTGCTTGCGTTGACCAGCGCGGCGCGGAGCTTCAAAGAGGCCCAGGCTTACCTGATTCCGCTGATGCTTTTGTCAATCGCGCCGGCGATCGTGATCCTGTTGCCGGGGTGGGAGCTAGCGGGTTGGCCGGCCGTGTTGCCGTTGATGAACATGTTGCTGCTGGCCCGCGACACGCTTGGCAACGCTCGCCTGGGAGGCTCCGCCTTGATCGCCCTGGCGTCGACGGCGGCGTATACGGTGGGCGCGCTCGCGGCGGCCAGCCGCTGGTTCGCGGCGGACGCGGTGGCGACAGGGAGCCGGGGTGGTTGGAGCGATTGGGTGCGGCGGCCCACTGTCGGCGGTGGAACTCCGGGGCCGTCCGCCGCCGTCGCGCTATTGGCCGCGATGTTTCCCGCTCATTTTTTCGCCGCCGGTTTTTTGGGCCAAGCATTTGAAGGCCAACCGGCGCTTCGCTTGATCATGTCTGGGGTGCTTACGGTTGTCTTGTTCGCGGGAATGCCGCTCGTGGCGGCTTGGTGGCGGCGGTTCGCTGTTTGGGCGTCGCTGGGGTGCGAACGCCCGCGAGGGTCAATGCCGGGACTGGTTTTCTCCGCCTTGTTGTTGGGGGGCGGAGCATGGCCGCTCGTCTACGAGGTCGTGCTGCTGATGCACGCGGTTGGAATTCGCGCGGTCGACGATGACAAACGGCAAATGGTCGAGCAATTGGTGGCCGGTTGGCGTCAAATCCCGTTGCCGCTGTTGATCGCCTGTTTGGGCGTTGCTCCAGGCGTGTGCGAGGAGATCTTTTTTCGTGGCTGGCTTTTCGGGGCGGTGCGAAGGTCGTGGAGCGGCTGGGCGAGCATCCTGGCGACAGGGTTGCTCTTTGGAGCGTTCCATGTTGTTTTGGCCGGCGGGGCCGCTCCCGAACGGCTCGCTCCAAGCACGCTCTTGGGTTTGCTGCTGGGATGGTGTCGCTGGCGGACGGGCAGTGTGTGGCCGGGTTTGGCGATTCATGTCATCCATAATTCGATGCTGCTCGCCATGGCCGCGTACCGCGACGAATTGGCCGCCTTGCCCTTGGGCGGCCAGAACGCCACGCACCTGCCCGGTGTATGGCTGGCAGCTTCGGCGGCCGCCGTGCTTTCGGGCATCGCCTTGCTGGCATGGATGACCCGCCCGCGAAACGCGGACGAACCGCGGACGAGTCCCTGAACTAACCGCAAGACGAACCGCTGGACGAACCGCAAGACGAACCGCTGGACGAACCGCGAGACCCGCGCGGGACGGCGTAGTCCGCGGCGAGCGATGGTGGGTTAGTCGAGCCGGAAGTTCAGCTTCACGGTGGGCAGCGGCGCGTTCTTGGCCGCGCTTCCCTCTGGCGCCGCTGGCCGTTAGAATCCCGAACTTTCGCGGAAAACGCGACCCGCGTCCCGATCACCTCCGAGTGCCGCCATGATTCGATTCAAGCTGTTCTTGATGATGTTTCTGGAGTTCTTCATCTGGGGCGCTTGGTTGCCGTTGATCTTCGGCTACCTGCCCACGCTGGGGTTCTCCGCCTGGCAGCAGTCGCTGGTGTTGAACGCCTTTCCGGCCGCAGCGATTTTGGCGATGTTCTTCAGCAATCAGTTCGCCGACCGCCATTTCGCCGCCGAGCGTTTTTTGGCCGTCAGCCATCTGATTGGCGGCTTGGCGATTTTGGGATGCGGTTTCGTGACCGATTTCTGGCTGTTCTTCACCTGCATGCTTGTGCATTGCGTGTTCTATGTGCCAACCATTTCGATCACGAATTCGGTGGCTTTCGCGAGCATGAAAGACGCGCAAGAGGAATTCGGCATTGTGCGTATGGGTGGCACGATTGGCTGGATCGCCGCCGCATGGCCACCGCTCTTCCTGCTTGTGGACTGGACGAAAGTGGAGGCGGCGAAAAGCGAGACCATTGTCGATTGGCTGGGCACCGTGTTCGCGTCGCCATTAAAAGACGCGGCCATGCAAAACGCCACGACATGGACCTATGTGGTCGCGGGCGCCGCTTCGCTGTTGCTCGCCGCTTTCAGCTTGACTTTGCCCCACACACCGCCCAAGCCGGCCAGCGACAGCGACGATTCGCTGGCTTGGTTGAAATCGATCAAGCTGCTGAAGCACCCGTTCGTCGCCGTGCTTTGGCTCGTCACGCTGGTCGACTCCTTCGTGCACAACTGCTACTTCAACTGGACCGGCCGCTTTTTGCCGACAGTCGGCGTCCCGGAAAACTGGATCACGGTCGTGATGAGTATCGGACAGATCGCTGAAATCCTCACGATGGCGGTCCTGGGCTTTTTCTTGAAAGCTTTGGGCTGGCGGACGACGTTGATCATCGGAGTTTTGGGTCACGCGGTGCGGTTCGCCGTATTCGCCTTCTGCGGTTCGGCCGACTTCAAGTTGCTGATCATCACGGTCCAAGTGCTGCACGGCATTTGCTACGCGTTCTTCTTCGCGACGGTCTATATCTTTGTCGACGAGTACTTCCCCAAGGATATTCGCACAAGCGCTCAGGGCTTGTTCAATCTGATGATCCTGGGTGTCGGCGCGTTGTTGGCTGGCTTCATCTGCCCGCCGCTCTTCGATGCGTTAACGAAGGATAATGTGACCGACTTCCGCAGCTTGTTCCTGATCCCCTGCTTATCGGCAACCGCCGCCGCCGTGGGCTTGTGGCTGCTGTTCTGGCCGCCAACGAAAGAGAAGTTTGCTCAGGAGAACGGCTAGAAACCAAAGAGATGACTACGTCGCGGAGACACCTGGGATGACGTCTGTTGGCTGGTTCATCGATTCGCTGCGACTTGAGCGTGCAACACGATCGGTGGCCTCAGCATGCCAGATCGTGGCATTCGGAGTCATGACGTTCGGGGTAGCGCTCTTGGGGCCTGCGGCGTTCGGGACGTCGTTGTTCGGGACATCATTGTTCGGAACCGCCGCTCATAGCGTCGGCGCCGAACGAT
>JBJTOW010000272.1:0-4889 GCA_046074805.1 Planctomycetota bacterium
CCGCCGCCGGCCATCCACAGCGAAAATGAGAACGGCTGGTGGTCGCGGCCCGTATTCGCGTCGCGGCCAACGCGGTTCTCTCCCAGCGGCGTGCGGCCGAACTCGGCGCCCCACCCGACCAGGGTGCTATCCAGCAGACCGCGCTGTTTCAGATCTTTGAGCAGGGCGGCGATCGGCTGGTCGACGACCCACGAGTTATACCGCAGGTCGGCATCCAGATTGCTGTGCTGGTCCCAGGCTTCGTAAATGATGTTGACGAACCGCACGCCACGTTCCACCATGCGGCGGGCAAGCAGGCAATTGCGGGCGAACGACAGGTGGGCGTTATCGACATTGCCGCGGCCCGTCGCCTTGGGGTGCTGGGCGCGGCCAACGCCGTAGGCGTCCAACATGGTCGCCGATTCGCTCTTCAGATCGATCAGTTCGGGGGCGGCCGACTGCATGCGGAAAGCCAGTTCGTAACTGGCGATCCGGCTGGCGATCTCCGGGTCGCCCATTTCGTCGAAGCGGCGGGCATTGAGCGACTTCAGCGTGTCGAGCCCGAGACGTTGCTGTTCGGCGGGCAGGCCGGCCGGATTGGCGAGGTTCAACACCGGTTCGCCCTGGTTGCGGAACAACACGCCCGCGTAGTGCGAAGGCATGAAGCCGCTCGACCAAAGCGAGGCGCCGCCGCTTGAACCGCGGCCGCTGGTCAGCACGACATAGCCCGGCAGATCGCGCGATTCGGTGCCGAGTCCGTAGTTCAGCCAACTGCCCATCGTCGGCAGGCCGAATGTCGCCCGCCCGCAGCTCAACAGCAACTGGCCCGGATGATGGTTGAACTGCTCGGAGTACATCGAGCGGACCATCAGGATGTCGTCCGCGCAGGTGGCGATGTTCGGCAGGAAATCGGAGAAATCCATGCCGCATTGGCCGTGCTTGGACCACTGGCGGGGCGAGCCGAGCAGAACCGCGCTATCCTTCTTGATAAAGGCAAACCGAACTTTCTCGAGCATCTCCTTCGGCAGCGGTTTGCCATCGAGTTCGTTGAGTTTCGGCTTGGGATTGAACAGATCGAGGTGCGACGGCGCGCCGGCTTGAAAGAGAAAGATGCAGTTTTTGGCTTTCGGCGCGAAATGCGGCGGGCGGGGAGCGAACGGATTCGCCGCCGACACGCCTCCCGCTGTCAACGCGGCCTTCTGCGCCGCAGGCTCGCCGCCAACCGGTTCCGCCGCGTCGGCCGTCCGCAGCACGCCGTCTTCGGCGAGGATCGCGGCCAAAGCGGCCGCGCCCAGTCCGCTGGCCGAACTGGTAAGAAACCGTCGACGGGTCTGCTCGATCCAGGCTTGTCGTTCCAAGGACATGGGAAGGCTCTCCGAAGCGTTCAAAATCTTGGACGAGGACGCACGAGACGCCGCGTTATTCGCGGGTGACGAATTCATCAAGGTTGAGCAGCACGCGGGCAGTGGCGACCCACGCGGCGTGATGCTCAGGCGGAACACCGGCAACGGTCGCCTTATCGGTCAACTCGCGCGCCTGATCGGCTCGGTCGGCGTACCACTTGGTTGACGCGGCGAGCAATTCTTCCAGTTGTCGCATTTCCTCGGGCTGCGGCGCGCGGGCGACGCAAATCCGGAAGGCTTGTGCCAGGCGTTCCGAATCGCTCGCGGTCGCCGCCGTGGCGAGCACCCGCAGGGCGAGGGCCCGCGCCGCTTCGGCGAACGATTCGTTGTTGAGCGTCGTCAGGGCTTGCAGCGGCGTGTTCGAAGCGCGGCGTTCGAGGCACGCCAGGTTCGCGTCCGGGCAGTCAAACGTCGTTAGGTTGGGATGCGGCGAGGTGCGTTTGAAGAACGTGTACATGCCGCGGCGGTAACGGTCTTCGCCGGTCGACACGTTCCACTTGAAGTTCCCCGCGTAGCTCAGTTCGGCGATGCCCGCCGGCAACGGTGGGTAAACACTCGGTCCACCGACTTTGCGGGCCAGCAGGCCAGCGGCGTCTAAACTGATATCCCGCACAATCTCGCCTTCCACACGCAGGCGGTTCTGCCGGGCGAGCAGCCGATTTTGCGGGTCGATCTCATGCAGGTCGCGGCGATTCCGAGACGATTGCCGATAGGTGGCCGAGAGCACGATCCGCTTGATCAGCGCCTTTCGAGACCAGGGGCGGGTAACGGGCGTCGGACCAACGCCAGCGGCGCCTCCAGCGCTCGAAGCGGTGACTCCGCCGGCGCCGGCGATCAGATCGGCGGCAGCCAATCCAGCAGTTCGGGGTGCGAAGGCCGTTCGCCGCGGACGCCGAAATCGCCGGGCGTGCGAACCAAACCGACACCAAACAGTTGGCGCCAAATGTGGTTCGCGGTCACGCGCGGGGTGAGAGGATTTTCGGGCGTGACGAGCCAACGGGCGAGATCGAGCCGGTCCGCCATGGCGTTGCCGGCACGGGCCGCGAGCGGCGGCAACGTGGCGAGTCCACCGGGAGTTGTTTCCAGTTCCGTGATCGGATGAAGGAATTCGCCGCGACGGAACACGAACGTCTTCCGCGGGTTTTGCAAACGTTGAGCGATAACTCGGACCGACAGCTCGGCTTTCGCCGGTTCTTTCTTGCGCAGCTCGTCAAGCTCGGTGAATAGCATCTGCGTCGGCGCGGTCGAGCGGCTGAAATGGTCGAGCAGTTGCTGACGTTGCTCGGCGGTGCGTTTGTCGGCGGGAACGGCCATGGTCTTCACGATCGCTTCCGGGTACGTTTCGCTCGGCGCAATGCCCGTTTGCAACGTCACTTTGAACCGGCCGATCGTGTGCTGCTTGCCGTGTTGTTGGCTGACCCGGACGCGAACATGGAGGTTGCCCGTGGCGTCAAGCGGTTCGCTGAGCGAGGCGATCCACCAGTGCGATTTTCCAAACTGGGGCGAGATCGCCCAGCCGGTTTCTTCGTTGCCGTCGATCGCGTGTTGGGCCAGCCACGGTTTCGCCGATTTGGGTTCTTGTTCGATATCGGCGCGGGCGTCGCGGAGCACAAGTTTGCGGGCGTCCGAGAAATCGGCCTGTCGGGCGACTTCGACCGACAGTTCGGTCAGCACGAAGTTGCCATGGGCAACCCGCCCTGGACCTTTCGCGGGCAAGCTATCGTCAGCCATCGCATCGAAGCGAATCGCGTTGATGCCGGCGCGTTGGATCCTCCCTTGAACCGTGTAGATCGCCTTTTCGGGATTCGCACCGCTGACCAGCCAAGAGGCATCATCGAGCCGCTTGAACGACAGTTCGGTGTCGCTGGCGACCGTGGCGTTTTCCAACGCATGAAGCGTGAGTGGATTCGCTTGCTGTTCCGCAAGCGCGGTTTGGGCCTTGGTTTCCCACTCGGCATAGGCGGCGGCCTGCGGGATTTGAGCCTCCCGAATGCGGGCTGTCAGAGCCGCGACAGCCGCATCGTGGTCGGTCTTGGCCCGCGTATAGGCCGCAACTTCCGGTTCGGATTTCGGCACCACCGTCGTCTGTTCATCGCCATTGTTAAACACGGCGAACAACTGGTAGTACTCGCGTTGACTGATAGCATCGTACTTGTGCGTGTGGCAACGGGCGCATCCCACCGTGAGTCCAAGCCAAACGGCGCCGGTGGTTTCGGTGCGGTCAAAGCAGGCTTCCACTCGCCACTGTTCCTGGTCCGTGCCGCCCTCGGTGTTCGTCAAAGTTTGGCGATGGAACGCGGTCGCCAGCCGCTGCATCGGGCTCGCGTTGGGAAGCAGGTCGCCAGCCAGTTGCTCGATCGTGAATTGATCGAACGGCAGGTCTGTGTTGATAGCGTTGATCACCCAGTCGCGCCATCGGTAGGCGTCCGGGCGCGGGTTGTCCTTTTCGTAGCCGTCCGAGTCGGCGTAGCGGGCCACGTCGAGCCAATGGCGGCCCCATCGCTCGCCGAAGTGCGGCGACTCGAGCAACCGATCCACAAGTTGCTCGTAAGCGTTCTCGCGGCGATCGGTGACGAAGGCGTCCACTTCCGCGACCGACGGCAGCAGGCCGAGCAGATCGAGCGACAGGCGGCGGATCAACGTCGTGCGATCGGCTTCTGGAGAAGGCCTCAAACCACGCTTCTCCAATTCCGCCAGTACGAAACGATCAACCGGAGTGACGGGCCAGTCGGCGAGTTTTACTTCCGGGGGCGCAACCTTCCGCAATGGCTGGTAAGCCCAATGCGAATTTTTCGTAGTCGTTGGATTCTCCGATTCCGGCCAGTTGGCACCTTGGTCGATCCAGGCGCGAAACAATCCGACCGACTCGGCGGACAGCGCGTCGCCGTCCGGCGGCATCCGTTTCTTCGGATCAAGACCCGCGATGTACTGCACGAGCCGGCTGTCAGCGCTCTTCCCCGGAACGATCGCTTTCCCGGTGTCGCCACCCGCGAGCAACGCGTTGGCCGAATCGAGTCGCAAACCCGACTCGCGAGTCTCCGCCCCATGGCACGACCAACAATGCTTGGCAAGCAGCGGCTTGATGTCGCGGGCGAAGTCGATCGGGCGGTTCGCTGCGGGCGGTAGCTCGGCGGCGGCAACGACGGTGGCCGTACTAGCCGCCAGACTGATCACCGAAACGGCCAAAACGGAAGCCAGCGAAATGGCTGGCGCGACGCGAACAAAGTCGCCACCGAGCCTGGCGACTCCAACGCGGGAAACAAGGCGAAAGTCGGGGCAGGGCAGTTGGCGGGAGATTCGCATGGCGGATAGCATCCTCGCGGGGCAGGGCGGTGACAGTCCGCGACGCACCGTAAGCGGCGGTCGCGGCGGAACCGAACCGGTCCTCGAAAGTGTAGTCGAAGGCGGGGCGACGTGACGAGCCATATTGACGAACAGGAGCGGGCGGGGAAACTACGGCGCGTGGGAGGTTTTCAGTTTTCAGTTCTTGGTTTTTGGTTTTTGGTT
>JBJTOW010000273.1:0-3914 GCA_046074805.1 Planctomycetota bacterium
ACGCCAACGATCCGGTAACGAGCGGTATCGAGGAACTGCTGTTCCCGATGCCGGGCGCCGTGTCGAAGGTCAAGGACGCCGATGTCGACTTCGCACCGCTCGTCCAGACTGGTGACCGGGCGGGCACGATCTCGTTCGCCAACTGGCAAGCGAACCAAGAAAATCCGGGTCTGCTGCAACTGGCGGAAGGACCGCAGCGAGGCAAGTACGTGATCGCCGCCCGCGTTAAGGGCAAGGCGAAAGATGCCGCCAGCGGTGGCGCCGATAAGAAAGATGAATCGAAGGACGCGTCCAAGGCCGGCGACGCGAAGTCGGGCGAATGGAAGGACAAGCCGCTCAATGTGATTTACGTGAGCGACATTGACTTGATGGCGTCGGCGTTCGTCCGCATCCGTGCCCAACCGGACCAGATGTTCCGGTGGCGGTTTGAGAACGTAACGTTCGCTCTGAATGTTATCGACGCCCTGTCCGGCGACGACGCTTATCTGGATATCCGCAAGCGGAAAACCAAATACAGCACGCTGACCGTGATCGAAAAGCAAAGCGAAGAGGCCCGAACGAAGGAGCAAGAGGAGCGGACGAAGTTCGAAGAGGAATACTCGAATGCCATCAAGAAGGCCGAGGGCGAGAGCAAGGAATTGGTGAAGAAGTTCGAGAATGCCCGCACCGCGATCGACGAGCGAAAGCGCAAGGGCGAGCAAGTCGATCCGAAGGAAGAGGAAGCGATCGCAATTCAATTGGTTGTCCAGTCGCAGCTGTCCCAACAGCGATTGGACACGGAACGCGACCGGCTGAAGCGTGATCGCGACGAGCGTATCAAGGAAGCCGGACGGCGGCTCGACCAACAAATCGACGGTATTCAGGATTCGTTCAAAGTGTGGGCGGTCACCCTGCCGCTGATTCCACCGTTGCTGGTGGGCCTGACTGTTTTCGTCCGCCGACGGTTGCGGGAACGGGAAGGCATCTCCAAGGCGCGGTTGATTTAGGGGTCGGGTACGCCACGCGGTTGAACCGCGGGGCTAGCGCAGACATTTGGCGAGAGCGAGGAGCGAATTTCCATGACCGAAGTCAAAAAAACGCTTGTCTACGTCGGCTTGGCCGTGTTTATCAGCTTGGTCGCGTACATCACCAAGCCACAACCAGCCGGATTGAAGCCGAGCGATACGGTGGGCAAACCGCTGTTCGAAGGATTTACCGATCCTCTTAAAGCGGCTTCGCTCGAAATCGTCAGCTTCGATCCCGCATCGGGCAAGCAACCCGAGCTGTTTCGAGTGACGCAAAACAAAGACAAAACTTGGTCGATTCCCTCGCACGGCGACTATCCCGCCGACGCCGAAAATCAACTGCGCGACGCGGCCACTGCTCTCGTAGGCCTCACGCCGCTCGGCATCGCCTCTGAAGTCGCCGAAGATCATTCGCAGTTCGGCGTGTTGACGCCAGACAAGGACAAGACGAAGCCGGGCGAACAAGGTGTCGGGCAACTGATCAAGCTGCAAGACGACGCTGGCAAACCGCTAGCGCAATTGGTCATCGGCAAAGTGGTCAAGAAAGCCGACGATCAGCGATTCGTCCGAGTTCCCACCCAAGACGTGGTCTATGTCGTGAAGATCGATCCGAAGAAATTCACGACCAAGTTCGGCGACTGGATCGAAAAGGACTTGCTGAAGCTCAACGCTTTTGACGTCGAACAAGTGAAGTTGAAGGACTACTCGGTGTTCCGCGCTGAACGCGGATTCCGGATGGACCCGCGACTCGACGCGACCATGACCTACCAATCCGACTCGAGCCAATGGAATCTCGACTCGCTGCTCACTTACGTTCGCGGCCGCGCCGTCCCAACGGCACTGGGCGAAAGCGAAGAGTTGAACAAGGACAAGATCGAGGCGCTTAAAACGGCTCTCGATGATTTGCAGATTGTCGATGTGCAGCGCAAGCCGAAGGGGTTGACGGCCGATCTGAAAGCCGACGCCGGTTTCATGAACGACCAAGAAGGCGTTGATTCGCTATTCCAACGCGGCTTCTTTCCGCTCAAGCCGCCCACCGGCGATCAGATCGAATTGTTCTCGGCGAATGGCGAAGTTCACGTCGGGATGAAGGACGGTGTCGAATACATCCTGCGGTTCGGAAACTTCGCGAGTGTCGAGGAAGGTTCGGCCGACGCCAAGCTCAATCGCTACCTGTTCGTGATGGCTCAGTTGGACGAATCCAAATTCCCGCCGCCGCAGCTGGAGCCTGAACCGGCGATCGTGCCCGAAAGCTCGCCCGCGAAACCGACGGAGAAACCAGCAGGCGACACGCCTGCCGCGGAGAAGCCCGCAGCCGAAAAGCCAGCCGCCGAAAAGCCCGCGACCGAGAAGCCGGCCGGCGGTAACGGCGGTGCCTGCGCTACTCCAGCTGAGGATGACGCAAAGGACGCTAAAGACGCCAAGGACGCGAGTGCCGATGCCAAGCCGGCCGATGCCAAGCCGGCCGAAAAGCCAGTAGAGGACGCCAAGCCTGCCGAGAAACCGGCGCCGAAGGTTGATATCGCTGCTGAGCGTGAACGGATCAAGAAAGACAATCAGCGGAAGATCGACGAGGCGAAGGAGAAGCGTAAAAAGGCGGAGGCTCGTGTGTTCGAACTCAATGCCCGATTCGCTGACTGGTACTACGTGATCTCCGAAGAAACGTACAAGAAGATCCATCTAGGCCGCGCCGACATCATTCGCGAGAAGACAGGCGGTGCCGACGAAGGCACCGGTCTGGACGCCTTCCGCAAATTGCAGAAGGATGGACTCAAGAAGGGTGCGCCGCCGAGTGGCGGGCCGGCGGGCGGTGGGCCAGCGGGGCCTGGCGGATTTGGTGGACCAGGCGGTTTTGGAGCTCCGTAAGTACGACTCGAGGCGGACGTCGTCGAGTGCGAGGGAGCGTGTCGCGTGTACTTAGGTTCCACGTTCATCGACGACACGTTCGCCGAAGCGTTCGGGATGAGCTACACGCGGCTTATCGTGACGTCGGCGGATGACTATTGGTTGGATGCGGCGGTTCGAGAAGCGACCGGATACAGCTCGTCCGTCATTTCTTGCGACGCGGAGGCCGCCGTTGAACGCTGGCTTTCGCCTGCGGAAACTCCGGATGGCCGTCCGGGCGCGAGCCTTCTCATCTTTGGGTTTTCAGCGGACTCGCTTGCCAAGGCGGTGCCTAACCGCGTCGGTCAGTGTGTCATGACATGCCCGGCGACCGCCGTGTTCGACGGCCTACCATCGGCGGAGAAGCGTTTGCCGTTAGGCAAACATATTCGTTTCTTTGGCGACGGATATCAGAAGAGCAAGATGGTGGCGGGGCGGCGGTATTGGCGAGTGCCGGTGATGGACGGCGAGTTTCTGATTGAGGACTCGCTGGGAGTGGCCAAAGGTGTCGGCGGTGGAAACATTATTTTGCAAGCCGTCGACCAGCGCACCGCACTCGATGCCGCTCGGCGTGGCGTGGCGAGTTTCGCGGAGCTTGAGGGCGTAATCGCCCCGTTCCCAGGCGGAGTGGCACGCAGCGGCAGCAAAGTCGGGTCGCGATACAAGACGCTCAAGGCGAGCACCGCCGACGCCTTTTGTCCGACACTCCGTGGCCGCGTCGAGTCACGACTGCACTCGGACGCCCACTGCGCTTACGAAATCGTCGTCGATGGCGTCAGCGAGTCGGCGATCGCCGCCGCCATGGCGATGGCCATGCGGGCAGTCGCCTGTCCCGGCGTGGTCGCGATCAGCGCCGGCAATTACGGCGGAAAGCTCGGCAAATTCCACTTCCCGCTACTGCGTTTGCTGGATAGCTAGTGATTTGTTAACTCGTCGATTCCGCATACGACGGACTTCCAGTCCGCCGCGACGCGTGTCGCGAAGGGGGGGACAAAGCACGGGCGAGACTTACCCATTGGCATTCGC
>JBJTOW010000274.1:0-2759 GCA_046074805.1 Planctomycetota bacterium
CCAAACTGCCAATATTACCGGTGCGTGCGGGAGTCAGCGAGTAGCGTCCAAACTGTCGTAGTCGTCCGCTATATTGTGGACCGCACCACAGCCAAGGAGGACAAGATGCGTCCACTACCGATGTTGCGTCGCTACTTTCGCTCGATCGCGGCGGGCCTCGCCCCGTCGAAGGCACCGCACCGCCTGTTGATGCATGGCAGTTCGACCAGTGGCCGCTCAACATGTGGCAGTTCGACCAGTGGCCAGTTGGACAGCCGACCGTTCATGGGATACCTGCTGACGGGCTTCTTGTGGGCGGGTTGCCTGTTGATGGGAAACCTGCTGACGGGCTGCGGAGAGAAATCGCCATCGGCGGGGACGACCGCGACTTCGACGGCGACGAACACGGTTTCGCCGTCCGTTTCGTCGAGCGATTCGCCCACGAAGCCTACGTCAGCGGACAGTTCATCCGCCCCTTCGCCGACCGCTGGCGTGGCCTCCGCGACGCCGGCGTCGCCGCCAAGTGTCGACCCGGTTTTGGCGGCTGAGCTAGCCGCGGTGCCCGATTTGGGAACGCGAAAACGCGGCGACGATTGGCCGTGGTTTTTGGGACCTACTCGGAATAATAAGTCGACAGAGACGGGATTGGCGACGCCGTGGCCGAAGGAGGGACCACGCATCGTGTGGCAGCGGCCGCTTGGCGAGGGCTACGGGATTGGGTCGGTCAGTCTCGGTCGATTTTTACAGTTCGATCGCGAGAAGGACGAGGCCGTGTTGCTCTGTTTGAACGCGGAGACGGGCGAGGAATTGTGGCGGTTCGCTTACCCGACCGACTACTCCGATCTCTACGGGTATAACGGCGGACCGCGGGCGTCGCCGGTGGTGGATGGCGACCGGGTCTATATTTTTGGGGCCGAGGGCTGGCTGCACTGTCTGTCGTTGGTGGACGGTAAGGTGCGGTGGAAGGTGAACACTTCCCGCGACTTCTCCGTGGTTCAGAATTTTTTTGGCGTGGGCAGCACTCCGGTTATTGAAGGAGACCTTTTGCTGGCGATGGTTGGTGGCAGTCCGCCGGAAGACCAGCAGATTCCGCCAGGCCAACTGGATCGCGTCAGCGGCGCGGGATCGGGGATCGTCGCGTTTGACAAGCGCACAGGCGAGGTGCGATACAAGATCACCGATGAATTGGCCAGCTACGCGTCGTTGCAATTGGCGACCGTGGGCGGCCGCAGGTGGGCGTTCGCGTTCTGCCGCGGAGGCTTGATCGGTTTCGAACCGTCGACGGGCAAAGTGGATTTCGACTACCCATGGCGGGCTCGCACCTTGGAGAGCGTGAACGCGAGCACTCCGGTGGTAATCGGCGACGAAGTGTTCATTTCCGAAACGTACTCGATCGGCAGTTCGCTGCTGAAAGTCGCCACCGGACGGCATGAGGTGGTGTGGAGCGACAGCGCGTTGTCGCGAGACAAATCGTTCAAGGCCCATTGGAACACACCGATTTTCGTCGGCGGTTATCTCTACGGTTGCAGTGGCCGCAACCCGCCCGACGCCGACTTGCGATGCATCGAATGGAAGTCGGGCAAGGTGCAGTGGACGGTACCGACAAAAATCCGCAGTTCGTTGCTCTACGTCGACGGCCACTTCATCAGCATGGGCGAGTTCGGTTCACTTGAATTGATCAAGGTGAATCCGGAGAAGTATGAGCTGGTTTCGGAGGTCACCTACAAGCGGCCTGGGGCCGAACCGCTGCCGCCAGGGCTCGAGGACAGCAATCTTTTACGCGCTCCGTGTTGGGCCGCGCCAATCCTGTCGCATGGATTGCTGTATGTCCGGGGCGAAGACCGCTTGGTGTGCCTCGAAGTGATCTCCGACTGACACGCCCCGCATCTTAGACTGACACGTCCCGTATCTTCCACAGAACCCTCAATATCGGCCCGTTTTTCCTTCACGTCAGCGGTTAACGGCGCGGTTAAGTTGCGCCCCGGGGTTATTGGCACGACATAATTGCGAGCCAGGCGGAAGAACGGGAGATGGCGTCCATGGGACGGATGATCGGTGTGGTGGAGATTCCGCCGGTGCGGAGCAAGGCGGCGTCGTGGTCCCATTCGCCCTTGCTTTCGCCGAGGCGTTTGGGGGGCCAAACGCTGCTCGGTTGGATTGTGGACCGAGTGCGGCAAGTTCCCGGGCTGGCCGAAGTGGTGGTTGTCACCGACAGCGGCCAGATGGAAATCGCCCGCGCTCGCGTGCCCGCCTCGGTGCGACTCTACGATTACCGCACCCCGACCGAAGACGTGGATCGTCGCGTCGACGGCCTGGTTTCTGGCGCGTTCCCTGATGGCAGCGCCAACACACGGGAACTCGATCCGCTCGGACGATTCGCGGCGATCGCCAGCGAACTCGCGGCGTCCGCGATTGTGCGTGTGGTGGCTGGCCATCCATTCGTCGATCCACAACTGATCGAACGGTTGTTAGCCGCTGCCGACCGGCGGTCAGCTTGCGATTATGCGGGTTTCTTGGCCGCGACGGGTCGGCGTTCCCTGTACATGCGATTGGGCATGGTTGTCGAATGGGTGGGAGCCACGGCGCTTGAACAGGCCGCTCGCCAAGCGGTGGACGAGGACGACCGGCGCGACGCGACCCGGTATGTTCATTCGCATCCTGATCAATTCCAGTTGCGGTGGCTTCCGTTGCCAGCCCCGTTCGACCGCCGTGATATCCGACTATCATTGGAACAGCACGAGGACTGGGAGCATGCCCAGGTGATCTTCGAGTCCCTAGGC
>JBJTOW010000275.1:0-2603 GCA_046074805.1 Planctomycetota bacterium
GGTCATGCAGACGACGATGGGTTTGCCGTTGGCGACCATGGATCTCGACGCCGGTTCGGCCACGCGACGCGTCGATCATGACTTGCCAGAGATTGTCGTCCTGATAGCCCATAAAATTCCGTCCACCGCGTTCGGATTGCGCGGGTTCAATGCCGAAGAGGCCGCGTAAGTCGAACATGGAATCGTCGTGGTCAAGTCGATAGTAGGCGAGGTCGAAATCGTGATTGTCGAGCACTTGATCGAGGTAGGCGGGAACGGTGAGCGGCGCCAATTGCGTGGAGATTCCAACCTCGTCCAAGGCGACGCGAACTTTTGCCATCGCCGAAGTCGCCCTGGGCTCATCGACAGAGTACGCCAGCCGAATCGGCCGCTGGAACGCCTCGGGATGCTTCATCCGTAGAGCGGCCACCAAGTCGCGGGCCGCGATGTGGTCGGGCGGCGTTTCCGGAACCGAATCGTCATGCGCGGGTAGATGCGGTGGAAAAGGTCCAGTTGCCACTCGATGGCGCGCGTTTTGGACGTTTATCGGGAACACGTCTTGCAGGATCGTCCGCCGCGGAATCGCCAACAAGAGCGCTCGCCGCGCGTCGCGGTGCGTCCACAGCGGATGGCGATGATTGATAGCCAAGATCCAGACGCTATCCCGCCGCGCGGGACGCTTGGGAAAACGCATGATGCCGCCACTGACTTCGCGGAAATCGTCCGCGAAGACGGGAAATAGCAACTCAATCTCGCCGCGCGCTAAATCGCCAGCGGCCCGCGCGGCTTGGTCAGCCGTATAGCGGCGAATCGCCATCGACTCGACCAGTCCGGTTTGGTTGGGCGCGACAACGAGATTTCTCACCAAACGCGCGGACAGCGAGGGATCTGGGCTGGTTTCCAACTGGAACGGCCCGGTGCCATTGCGTGGACCCGCGAACACTGGAAAAGCCAGTAATTCGAAAGGTTGTGGATGCGCGGCGAGTCGAAAGGCCAGTTGCCGCGAACCGAGCAGCAGAACTTCTTTGATTCCTGGCCGGCCGGCCGCTCGAGCCGCCTCCTGGACAAGCCCCGCGCTCAGCGGTTGTCCGTCCGCGAATGGATGTTCATCGACGAGCATGACATCGACACGGGCACCGTTGTCTTTCAATTCGGCCCATTCGACAAGCGGCCCGCGCACATACCGCCGACCACTGACCGACGGATTGACAACGGCGGCGCTGCCAGCAGCGGCATTAGGAACGTTGCCACTCGCGTTGGTGGCGAGACGGGAGGGCATCGACGCTGACCAGGGCTCGAAGAGTCGTTCGAAAATCAGATTGCCGACGAAGCGTTGTAATTCGGTACGTGCGGGCAGCAGTGGCCCGGTCGGCAGCGGCTCGAAGGCGCCGACGAGCAGTGTTTCCGTCTTGCGCTGGCGGCGCAATTCGGCCTCGATCGCTGTATCACCGGCGCCAAGCGCGGCGGCTGCCGCGAGCGCGAGCGCCGCCTCTCCCGCCTTGCCCGTTCGTTGCGCGACATCGGCCTCGATGAGCAATTCGCGTGCGCGGCGCCGAGCGGCAGCGCGGACTTTGGCAGTCGCCGGCGACTCGGCGGCGACTCGCTCCAAATCGCGTAGTCGATCACGCGTCGCACCATGGTCGCCCCGCGACAGCGCTTCCATGGCAAGTTCCGCGTGAATCGCGGAATACTCGGCGATCAGCGCCGGATCGCCTCGGTGGGCACGAGCCAGTCCATCCAGATCCGCCAGCGCCGACGCCAGCGTCGTCGGCGAAGAGGAACGCTTGGCCACCTGCGCACGGATCGACTTCAGCCGCATCCGGAGCCGCAAGGCTTGGCGCTCCCGAGGTTCCCAAGAGGCGTTAAGCTCCTCCAGCTTTGTCAGCAGCGCTGCGAGAGGCTCGACGCCGCCTTCATTGGCTAGCCGAAGCCGCACGTGTTCCAGCACACGGGCTTCCCAGTACAGAACTTCCGAGATGTTCTCCGTTCGCAATCGTTGTTTACCCGTTGCGCCAAGCCGTGTGATCTGCACGGCCTCCCGATTGCGCCATTCGAAGGCGCTACTCGGCCGTTCACACCAACCAGTCTCCACGAAGAGACGCGAACCATCCCGCATGGTGAACGTGTCGTAGGGAACGATGCGGAAAGAGATCGTGCCAGCCTCGATGTCGCGGACAGCGGTGACAAGCGATGGATCGTTGACCTGCGGGTTTTGCGATCGAACCAAACTCGTTGAGCCCGCCGCGAGTAGGGCGATCGCGACCGCGGAGAAGATTCGCGTCGAGTAGGAAATCATAGGTGGAACGGTCCGCCCGCGCGACTCGCCAGAAAACGGGCCGCAATTGCGGCGTGTGGATGGGAGAATAGAACCGCCGATTTAGGAGCCGCCTGTCAGTAATGGCATTGATTCGACGCCGCCGGATTCCACCAGCACATGAATCGTGTCGTTCCACAGTAAAGGCGGAACAGCGGCGGGGCCGGAAACGGAGCCGATGCGTTGCACCACACCGCCCGTCCGCAACCAAAACAATTCGCCCCGTTGATCCAACGCGATCAGCCGAGCGCCACGAGACTCCCACACCAATTGCGATAGGGGCGACTTGCCAATCGCAACGCGCCGCAAT
>JBJTOW010000276.1:0-12365 GCA_046074805.1 Planctomycetota bacterium
GTTATCAATACTGCCGACATGAACGACCAACCGACCACCTGGACGCAGACGACCGTAGGCTAAATCGACGATCGACCGCACTTGGCGCCCTTTCCCGCCAACAAACACGGCGTCGGGAGCTGGCAAACCCTGCCACGCTTCCGGAGCCTTGCCGAGCACCGGCACCAGCGACGTCACGCCAAAACGCTCGGCATTTCCCGAAATGAGCTGATAATCCTCTGGGTCCATTTCGATGGCGTACACGGCTCCACCCACCGCGATTTGCGACGCCTCGATCGCGACCGATCCGCTGCCAGCCCCAACGTCCCAAACAACGCTCGTCGGTCCTAGATCCATTTCTGCGAGCGCCACGCTGCGGATCTCCGCTGGCGTCAGCAACCCGCGTTTTGGCTGGGATTGCAGAAAGAACTCGTCCGGATTGCCGAATAGCCGGCGGCCGATCATCCGCGCCGGACGGTCCGGCAGATTCGGTTTCCTCAAGAGGATCATGACATTGAGCGGGCCGAACGTCAGGCCCGCGATGTCAGCCAACGGTCCCTGCGTCACACATTCATCGGGCGAACCCAAATTCTCGCACACATACGCGGTGAAGTAATCAATGCCCCGCTCCAACAAGGCGCGGGCAACCGCCGGCGGCGACGCCAGTTCGGTTGTGAATAGGCCCGCCTTCTGCGCGGTCCGAATCCGCTCGACGACATGCTCTAAACTCTGCGACGCCAGGTCGGTTAGGTACGCCTCGTCCCAACTCTCCTTCACCCTCGCGAAGGCCAGCTGCATGCTGCTCACATGCGGAATGACCTCAAATCGATCCTTACCCAGCCGATCGCAGAGAAACCGTGCCGTGCCGTAAAACAACGGATCTCCAGTCGCCAGCACAACGCTTCGCAAATGCGTCGACTCGCCCAACCTTCGAGCGACACCTTCCAGATCGCCACCGATCAGCATCCTCTGGGTAGTAGGGCGAGTTGGAACGAGGGCCAGAGATCGCTCGGCCCCAATCAACAAATCCGCATCGTGGACCAGTCGCCGCGCCGCAGGAGTCAAGCCATCGACGCCGTCATCTCCAATGCCGATGACATGAATCTTCTCCGCTGTCGCCGTTGACACGCTACCTCCTCCGCCGTGAACACCCGCCGTCCATTCCCCACCTCACCCCGATGTCGACTCGGAGCGGTTGGACACGCAAAAAAAAACCACGGTCACCCGAGGGTACCGTGGTGAGCCATCGCTTTCCAGACCGAGACGCGGACGCCACAGCCCAATAAGTCAGGCCACAGAATCAGGCGACAGAGTCGGGCGACAGAGTCGGGGCACCGTCCTAGGCGAAGCGGTTAGACCGAGAACGAACTGCCGCAACCGCACGTCTTCACAGCGTTCGGATTATCGAACTTGAAGCCTTTTTGCTCCAGGCTTTCGTACCAGTCGACCGTCATTCCCTCGAGGTACAGGGCGCTCTTCTTGTCCACCACGACTTTGACGCCGAAGAAATCGTACTTCGTGTCGGCCGCTTCGTCGTATTGGGTGTCGAACTGCATGGAGTAGTTGAAACCGCTGCAACCGCCCCCCTTGACTCCGATGCGGAGGAACATGGCGTCTTCCACCTTGTTCGCCTCCCGCGCTTTCATCACCTCTTGAGCCGCTCGCTCGGTCAACGTAATCGACATGTCGAAACCTCGTGCAGGAAACAAGTTGGATTTTTGACATCCGGGACTGTCTAAAATATATCGGCTGGACGCGCGGCGGCAAGGGCGAGTTTTCCCGGAGAAGCCCGAGGGGCACCGCGAACGAACTGAACCACTCGCCGCAGCCAACCTTTGGTCCCCCGCTCGAGGATCGCCGGCTTTCTTCCCGCCGCCAACCCCGCTTCCCAACTCACGGTCCGGCCAGTTTCCGAAACGAGTGGCCGAACCGCAGACCCGCCACAAACACAACCAAAGCCACAGCTCCCGCAAAAAACAACGTGTCCCCTGGAACTCTCATCCAACGCAGCCACTGTATCACTTCCGTCTGCATTCACTCAGGACTGCGAGCGAACCAATAACCGTGCTCCACCGCGGCCCAGGTTTGCATCAGCCCAACGGGCAAAAGGCTCGAAACGCACTTCGCCATCAAACCGCCATTCATCGCCCAAAAGGAGAACTTGAGCAATCCGTCCCGCCACTCTCTGCCAGATGGCAGATACCATTAACACCATTCACAGTAGCAAGCCAACGAATAAAGCGATCTGCCACGCTCGTCCCAGGTCCACATACTCGTAGCCTTGATGTCCGAAATAGATTGCAACCGTGTCGGATAACCCATTCCTTACGCCCAACCATTGCCCGGTTAGCGCCCCTACGACAACGACAAGCAGTGCATCGAAATGAACATTTACTTGATGGTAGACGACTCTAATCTGTGACTCTCGCAAGCGGACAAACACCGACCTCCGCGTAAAATCCTCCTCGCCGCGGAGCGGCGACAGCCTGTAGCCCCATGCTTCAGCATGGGGTATGTCCAATCCATTCACACATTTAACTTTGGATTATGCAATCCAACACCCACCCCGTGAACGGCTACAATCATCCACACCAGAACGAATGCTCATTGCTAGTCTTTCAGCGAAATTCGCAAGACCAAACCCGCGAACCGCGGCGATTTCACCTCCGCGCCGAAAGTTCCATGGCAACTCAGACAGCCGCCATCGAGCGGAATCGCCTCGGCGCGGCGGTAAAAACCGTTCTCGACCGCTTCGTATTCGCCTTTTCCCTCGCGAATCGCCTTGGCCGCCGCGCGTTCGAACTCGTCTCTCGGCTCATGCGGCAAACTCATCGTCCGCGCATTGACGCCAATCCACCTCGCTTGGATGTTCCGCCGCCTCTGCAGCTGTTGGAAGACGTCTTCCATGGCGCGGGCTGGCACTGCTGTCCGATCACCGTGGAAATACCGCTCGTGGATCACATCCAACGTCGTCGCGAACACCTCGTGCAGCAACTTCGCCCGTTCCCGCGCCGCCTTGGTCTTCGGAGAATCCAGCGAATAAGTGGCATCGGCAGCGCCCGGAGCCACTGCCTTGTCAGCCGTTCGCCCAACCTCCGCCACATCGAATCCAGTATCAGCCGCCGCCTTTTGGCTCGCCTTCTCCGGCCCCTGCGGGTTCACCTTCGCCTTATCGCCATTCGCCTTCTCGCCAACTGGCGGCGGCTCAGCCGCGCCAATCATTCGCGTCATGGAGGCCCGCCAAAGACTCTGCGAGCTATCCGCAAGCACGACCAACGCTAGCATCGTTACGAGCGCGACACGCCGGGATGCCAGCCATCGCCGTCCCATTCGCCGCCCCCCCGATGTGGCGAGTTTCCCAGCATCCGCACCCGCGACGCTTGATCGCTTCAAAGTCCGTTGTGTCATTTTTCAGTTCCAACTCGTTCAAGGATGGATTCGCGATAACCCAGACGCCCCGATAACGCATTCACCGGTCGCCCATCCATTCGCCTGCTGAAGCCGTAGTCGATGCGTGTGTCCATGCAAAACCGGGTCAGGGCTTTAATAACCCCGGTTTGGTTTGTTCCAAAATCTCGCGGATCGCGCGGCGGTCGGCGACCGACAGGTGGCTGAATTTGCCGTCGTCCCGCTGCCCACCCACCGCAGCGGCGGCATCATCCCTCGAGAGGATTTCGTGCAAGCGCTTCCCCACATGCGACGTTGTCTCTTGAGGCATGCTGTCGAATGCGATCGAGTAAATCAACGGACTACACGGGTATTTGAAAAGTCTCGTCTGAAGATCAAGGTCGCGGAGTGATCGGCCATGTTTATCCCGAGGCCCTTGCCGCATGTACCGCGTGGCGAACTCGGACGTGCCGCGGACGAGACTGGTAAGTTTCGCCTCCTCCACCATCAACAACGCCTCGACCAAATCCTCGCTCGCGCCAGCGATCCGCCGCAGCGAAGTTTCCGAACGCGTGCCCTCGGGACGTTCCAACGCCTTGTTCATCACCGCATCATAAGCCAGCGATTGGCGGTTTTCGAAACTCGCCTTGGTGATTCGATTATGCACGAGCGTCTGGTGTTCCAAGACCATCAGCGCGATCAGATCGCTGTGCGGCGACAGATAAGCATCGGTCTCGATTCGCCCGGAAAGCGACTCGACATTCTGTCCGGCCGCGTTATCAACCGGTTCCATCACTCGCCTGCCATCGATCAACAGATTGCCCAAATGTTTCTGGTCGCCGTGCGTTCCCGTCACGTACCAGCCACCCCATCGCTGCTCGAACGGCGTCGTATGGTCCACCGTGCGACTGCCTGCCGACAAGATCGGTGTTCCCGTGCGGTCGACATACAAGGAGCGCACAAGATGCCCCGGCACACCGTCGGTTCTTGAGGAACTGTGGCAGACCAAACAATTGTCGACGCGCCGTTCGAACCGCACCGGCTGTTCGGGATCCTGGTCGAGCGTATAGAACACGGTTCCCAACGCGGGATCAACCGCCGATATCTCCAGCACGTCGCCGTTCTGGCAATAACCAACATAAATGTCGTCGTTGAAATAAATCGCCCGAGGCGTGCGGGGCGAAATACGCACTAACTGCAAGCTCGTTTTCGAAAACACGAGCGTCTGCGAATCGATGGGCACTTCCATCGCGTTGAGGACAGCGCCTAGGTACCCCCACGGCGCCACATGGTTAAACGCGATTTCGCCGGCGTCTAATTTCGCTTGGAGCCGTGAGACTCGATTCGCGGGCGTCGCCGTGCTGTACGAAATCGGTGGCCGCTCGTAATTGTCGTCGGCGCCAGCGTTGGAGGCGAAACAGGTCAAAACGGCAAACGCGAAACACGCCCACCGACAATACGACAAGTTTGCTAAACCTCGAGCATTCAGCGTCAAGGTTTCGACGTTCTTCATTGTCTCGGATCTTATCTCATCCATGGCCCGTACCTCGGAGGCCAGCCTGGCCCGGCTGGTGGACATCCGCCAACCGCGACCGACTGGACCATGACAGTGAACAACCAACGCAATGATCACCACTACTCGACGCGGATCGTATAGCTTAACAGGCCGATCGCTTCCCCGGGCTTTGCATCTTTGTAGTGCGGATGGCACATCGCACATTTTTGCAACACGACGGTTACGGGCGTCGCCGCCCGCAGGACCCGCTGCCCATTCAGCTGGCAAACTTCGTCGTACCACGAGAGCCCCGATTTCAGGCGCCGCAGCGCCTCGCGTTCAAACTCGTTTCGCGGCACGTTCGCCTCGTTTTACGGCTCGCCGGTGGCGTCCAAAATCCGCACCTCGTGCCACCCTTTCTTTTTCATGGCATCAAACAATGCCACGGCCGCTGAGCCCGCTGAAAGATCCTTGGTATCGTTGACGTAATGAGTCGTAATTAAGACGACCGCCGTCTTATACAAGTCGTCAATCATCCGGACCGTCTTCCGAGTCCGCTCGACCGCCGGCTCCGCCGGCGCCTTTTCATCAGCCGGCATGCTTGCCAATAATCCTAGCGTCACGGCCACAGCCAAAACGCCCAAGACCAACGATTGAAACCGCCTTTTCATCGTTACGCCTTTCTAATGAAGGGAGAGGGAAGGGAGAGTCGTCAGTTGTCAGTTGCGAGTTTTGAGTTTTCAGTGGGTTGAGGGTGGGAATCGGGGGTTCGCGAGAGGCGAATGGATGGCGACCAGTCAATAACGCTGAGTGCCGCTCCGAGCACCTATGGTGAATAGGGCGAGGGCGATCAGAGGTAGGTCGAAAGGTGGGCAGACGGGTGGGAGGGTAGGCAGGCGGGCAGGCAGGTATGAAAGCGGTCGTGCGGTTATTCGATGACGGCGAGCTGTCGGCGAGTGGGCAGGACGTCGGCCAACTTGACGCTCGACAGGTATTCCAACTGACGGCGTTCGGCTTCGGCGAGCACTCCCTTGAGTTTGCAGAAGCGTTCGATGGAACAGACGTTCTCCATGGCGACACAGTCGAGCAAGTGCAGTGATCCCTCGAACGACACCACGACCTCGCCGATCGAAACCTCGGCCGGATCACGGCACAGTTCGATGCCACCGCCGATGCCTCGCACGCTGCGGACGTAGCCGAGACGCGCGAGCTGGTTGACGACCTTGGCGACATGCGTCTTGGAAATGCCGAACAGCGTCGCGACATCGTCGATCGTCGCCCGCTCGCGCCGTGCCGCCAAGTACATCAGCGTCCGCAACGCGTAGTCGGTTTGCAGGGAAAAACGCACGCTCAGCATCCTCCGCTGACCATTATCGCCAAAACATGCACCGGTTATTCATCTTTAGATCCAATCTTTTTCAGAGACGTCTCGCTTGTCAAGAGGCGGGAGGCGGGAGGCGGGAGGCGGGTGCCGGGTGGCGGAGTTTGACAATTGAGTCGGTCACCAAAAAGCGCGGCAAACACGAGTCATGCCGCGCCCCGCAACTGAAAACTGAAAACTGAAAACTGAAAACTGAAAACCGAAAACCGCCCCTACCCTCCCCCCCAATTCCGCCACAGCGATCGGCCGACATTCGCGAATTGGCGCCACAAGTGCCGAATCCGCTCGCGGTCCCAATCATGGTGCAGGTGCCGGAGCAATGAGCAGGCTTTGGCTTCGCTCAACCGAGCGGCGATGGCTGGCAGCAGGTACTCTTCGATCCCGTAGACGCGTCCGCGCGTGAAGTCGCCACAAACAGGGACCACGGCCGCCACGCGGGTGCCGAGTATCCCCGCGTTGTACTCGACGGCGTCGCGAATCGAGTGCTCCTTGGGTCGATGCGGGTTGCGCCAATCGTACGGCGGCTACCATTCCAACACGGGACGCAAACCATCGATGTGCGTGAGCACGGCCAGCACGGGCGGCAACTTGCGTTCCGGACGGTCCGCGAACGCCAAGCGAACGGCGTCCAGCATTTCCAGATCGCGGTTGCGAGCTGGCTGCGTCGCGTTGAGCACCAAGAGCACGAGATCCGCGCCGGTCGCCGCCTCCTGAATCTCGTCCAGCATTTCGGCGGGCAACGCATCGTCGCCATAACCGGGCGAATCGAGTAACGAGAAGTCGACGGTCGAGCCGGGCAATGTCGCTCGATGCCGGCGAATCGAACGCGTGCAAGGCACCACATCGACGCGTGCTCCAGCTTCTCCCAACAATACGTTGATTAAACTCGACTTCCCCGCTTTGGCTTGGCCCAAGACAAGCAACCGCACCGATTCGCTGTCAGCCCCATCGGCGTATTCGCCGCCATCGGAATGAACGTCGCCATCAGAATGAGCGCCGCCGGTTAGAGCGCCGCCTGAATGAGCGTCGCCTGAAAGAGCGTCGCCTGAATGAGCGCCGCCTGAATGAGCGCCGCCGGGGAGAGTGTCGCCAGGTTGAGCGTCGGCGCTGCGAGCGGGGGAAGGAGACGTGCTCTTGTTCATCGGCGGTGTGAGCACTCCCGAACGCCCGCCAATTTCCGGCGATTCGGCCGGGGCTGTTTTCGTGGCGCCGCTTGATGTCGAGCTGGCACTGGGCTCGCTGGTTCCGAATCGCCGCTGCGCCGCTAGGTAGTGCTCGGCGCCGCGGCGCAACCGGCCGCTGTGGACTTCGATCAGATAAAAACCAGCTCGCTGGATGAAAACGGAATGCACACCAGCGAGCAACCCGGCTTGCAGGTCGCCAGTCGCCGCGTCCATGCTCGCCTTCATCACCAACTTGCGGACGATATCGGCGGGATTTAGAAGGACGCTTCCAACCCACCAGGCGCGGCTGGCGAGCTTAGCCCACTTCGGCGCTTGGGCGACGAGCCGCCAGTGATCGACCCGCATCAAGTGGCTGCCGGGAACATAGTCGCGGACCCATTGGCTTGTGTCGCGCAGCGCCAGTTCGGCGGCGGCCATGATTTCCGGGACCGTCAGCGGTCCCAGCGGATCCGCCGCCTGTGGATGGTAGTGGCGGGCAATCTCCAGCGCCAGGTCCTGGGCGGCCGACAGATGAAAATGCGGATCGAGCATCTGAGCCGGGTCGATCTCCCCGGCACGCTCGGCGCGGGCAAGCACCAGCCGCCAAGCCGACTCGTCGCGCGCCGTCCAGTGTGTTGGAGGCGGCGTGTCAGCCACCGCCGGCTTGGGCAGCCAGCGGCGGCCGAGCCACCATGCCGCAGTCCAGCACAGCGGCACAATCCACGCAAAGTAACCGACGCCGCCCAATTTCCAGACGGCGTAGCCGGTCCACACGGCGTAAAACGCCAACGGCAGCAGAATCAGGACGGCGAGCACGATTCCTTGCCAGCGTTTCATCCGCTTCCGCCTTATCGACCGCGCTCGCGCGGCCTAACGAGTTTCAATCACGCACTGCGGCAGCGCTTCGCGCAGCCGCTTCACGCCGTCGGGCGTAACTTGCTTCAAACCGGATAGCGTGATTTTCTTCAGCGATTTGGAAGCCGCCAATGCGAGCAACCCTTGGTCCGTCACTTGAGCGCTGCCGAGCCGAAACTCGGCCAATTGCGGCAACGCCGCGATCGCGGGCAACGAATCGTCGGTGACGGTCGGCGCGTGCGAAGCGTCGAGAACCTTCAATGTCGCGATCTTCGCGGCGTAAGCGAGGCCGGCGGCCGTGGCTTGATTGTCCAGCAGCGAGAGATCTTCGATCGGAGCCTTGACCAACGCGGCGACCGACTCGCCGGAGCTGTCTTTGCTCGTGCTGCCGATGCCGCAGCGTTTGAGTCGCGTTTGTTTCGCCAACGCGGCGGCCCCGGCATCCGTGAACTTGGTATGCGCGAACCACAAGCGATCGGCGATCGGCACCTCGGCGATCGCCGCCAGTCCCGCGTCGTTCAACGGCGTGAAATGGAAGTTCACGGTTTCCAGCTTCGACAAACCTTTCAGGAAGCTGAACCCCGTGCCGGTGCATTGCGTCGACGCCAAACTCAGATTGCGCAGTTCCGTGAAACCGGCGAGGTGCTCCAGCGCGGCGTCCGCCACCGGCGTGAGCGTCAGGCTGAGCTCCCGGAGTCCCGCGATCGCCCGCAGATGCCGCAGCCCATCTCCCTGAATCGCGCAGTTCGAAAGGTCGAGCTTCTTGAGCGTCGTGGCGTGGGCCAACTTCGCGAGCCAAGCATCGTTGACCAGTTCGTTGCGGCCGCCCTTTCCCTTGAGTGGATTGTTGCCGTTGTACAGATCGATCGCTGTCGGCACATCGAGCAGAGCGACTCCTTCGTCGGCCAACGCGACGTACAGCCATGCCGGACCGCTTGGCGAAAGCGTGCATTTTCCGCCGACGGCGTCGACGTCGGCGACCAACTGCCGAATCGCCGCGCGGCGGGCGAGCGCCTGTGCGACCTCAGGCAGAAGGGCTTGCGCCTTGGCTTGTAAATCGGCGTCGCTGATCGCTGCCGCGAACGCCGCTCGGTCCACCACCAAGCGTTCCATCGGCGTGGCATCGCCCGGCGGCGTGTCGGCGACAATCGCCGCCAACCGCTCTCGATCCGCTCGCGACACCTTCAGCAGACTCAGAACATTGTCCACGTAGCGTTTCAAATCGAGGTCGAGATTGTCGAATCCTTGGGCCGAGGGCGGCAGTCCCAAAGCGTGCCGCATCGCGTTGTGGGCGAGATACTTGCCGTGGCTGTGCGTGAGATGAATCCCGTCGCGATATAGTTCGGCAACGTCTTGGAGCGGCGCGCGGCCGGCGACAATGTCGTCGGCGACAACGGCGAGCAGATTTTGGGCGAATGTTTGCCGAATCTCGCGTTGCGGATGCATCCGCCGCAGTTCCGCGACCAGCGACCGGAGATAGCCCGGGCTGTGAGTCATTTGCGTCGGCTGCGAGTAGCTGGCGAATTCATCGGCCCGCTTCTCATGGAAGGCCCAGCCGGAGTGAATGACGAACACCGCCGTCGGCTGCATCTTCATCCAGCGGTCGATCACCTCGACGTCCTGGGCGAGAGTCGTTCCGTAATGCGGTTGGACGGAGACGACGTCGTACCGCTCGTCCCGCAACGCCTCCGGCCAAATCCGCGACTCTTTGACGCACGGCTTGTCGGGGTTCGCGAAAATCGCCGTTAGCGGCACGCCGCAGTCGACGTGCCACTGAACCCGGCTTCCCATCCGACTCGGAACCGTGTCCCACGTCAGCGAGTTGCCGATGAGGTAGCAACGCGGACCGGGCGGCTGATCAACCGCTTGGCCCCGAACCTCCAGCGCGAGAGCGAAGACAGCCGCGACCATTCCCAGGGCAATCCAGGCCCCTGCTCCGCTCAACTTCGGGTGCCGCAACTTCCCCGATCGAAAACCTGATTCAGCTCGGAATGTCATTGTCCGCCCTTCCTCGATTCGACAATAATTCGTGTCCGCACCGGCGATCTTGGTTGGAAAATCGGGCTTTACCGGGAAGAACTTTTCAGACCCGTGCTCACAGCTGTCGTCACAACAGTCCGCGCCGCTCGGAGGACCGCCACACATGACTGGGTTCAGTCCCCGCCCGCAGTTTTCAACGGCGAAGTATCCCGGCTCGGCCTTTCCGCTTCAAGCCGCGATCCCTCGTTCGCCGCGAGTCGTGCCTTACCCGTCGCGGCGCGCGATTATCAAGCACATCGCGCTATTGCTCGCGATCGTGCTGCCGACGATCCTGCCCGCCTGGTCGATCCTGCCCGCATGGCAGCCAACGGCGACCGCCGCTGAAACATGGCAGGAAAAACTTACAGATTTGATCGCGCGTCATCCGGGCGAGGTGGCAGTCGCGGTCAAGGATCTACGCGATGGCGAATCGTTTGCGTGTCGGGCAGACGATCCGATGCCGACAGCCAGCCTGATCAAGTTTCCGGTCATGGTGGAAGCGTATCGCCAGGCGGCTGCGGGCCAATTGTCGCTCGCCACGCCTGTCGTAGTGCGCGATGAAGACAAAGTGCCCGGCTCGGGGATTCTCACGACCCACTTTTCGGCCGGAGCCACGTTTTCACTTCGCGACGCGATTCGCCTGATGATCGCCTGGTCGGACAACACGGCGACCAACCTTGTCGTCGATCGCGTAGGAATCGCGTCGACGTCGCGTTTCATGAAGGAACTTGGCTGCCCCGAAACCCAGCTCCATTCTAAAGTCTTTCTGCGCGACACGTCGATCGCCCCCGAACGCAGTCGGCAATTCGGCTTGGGCAGCACGACCGCGAACGAGATGGTCCATTTGCTCGAACGCTTGCACCGGCGCGAATTGATCGACGCCGCCGCCAGCGACGCGATGCTGGACCACTTGCGGGCGTGCCAAGACCATACAACGCTGCCGAGCGGTCTTCCATCCACGATCCACATCGCGCATAAGACAGGCGCCGTCACTGGCGTCCGCACCGACGCGGGCCTCGTTGAACTCCCCGGTCGGACCATCGCCATCTGTGTTTTAACGCGGAAGAATCGCGTCGGGGCAGGCGTGGTCGGCGACCCCGGCGAGCGGCTTTGTGGCGAAATCGCCCGCGTTGTTTACGAACAATTTCGCCCGACGGTCTCCGCTAAGCCAAGCGCTCCTGGCGAGCCCAGTGACACACTCAAACTGGGAGACTCGGGCGAACATGTGCGCCAGCTCCAGATTCGCCTAAACGCCTTGTTCCGCCCCGTCGACAAGACGCCCAACTCCACCTGGGAACCGCTGGATGAAGACGGCGAATTCGGACCACTCACCAAGGCCGCCGTGGAACGTTGGCAAAAACGTGAAAAACGACCCGCAACGGGCAAGGTCACGGCGGAGGAGGGGAGATTAATCGCGGGAGAAAGGTAGGGGCGGTGTTTGGTTTTCAGTTGTCAGTTGTCAGTTGGCGGTTGGCGGTTGGCGGTTGGCGGTTTTCAGTTTTCAGTTTTCAGTTTTCAGTTGGCGGTTGGTGGTTGGCGGTTGTTAGTTAGCAGGTGTTGGTTAGCAGGTGGCAAGTGGCAGGTGGCATTCTATGGTACGAGGCATTTTGACAAACGATGGACATCTCAATAGTCGAGGCAGTCCCACGAAATAGCGATCCACTTAAACAAAGGACTCGTTCACGGACACGACGGAATTCCCGTTCTTCGCAGTAGGGTCGTCGACGGACTGGAAGTCCGTCGTACAAATCGCCCTTGCCCCGAAAACTGAAAACTGAAAACTGAAAACTGAAAACTGACAACTGAAAACTGAAAACTGAAAACTGACAACTGACAACCAAAACCGACTCTACCCCAATGCCCACCACTCCCTCCCTTCGTAACTTCGTCATTTTGACGGTATTTGCATTTCTCGCCATCCACTTCCACTGCTATGTCGGCGGCGACGGCAGGCTGGCACCCAATGGCTCGGCGGCCTTCGCGGCGGATTTCACACTCCGCGAACACTTGTGGAGGGACTGGCGGCATGAGCGGGAACATTCCCGCTCGACCAGCGACAACTCGCCAAGGTCCAGGCTGGACTCGC